>JBBSOM010000071.1:0-8661 GCA_038259715.1 Longimicrobiales bacterium | reverse complement strand
GTGAGCCGACGGCGGCAGGTTGACGAAGTGCTGCAAAACGCCGTCGATCCGGTATCGGACGCGCGCCATCTCCCGCCCAGGCTCGAGCAGGATCTCGGTCGCCTGGTAGCGCACCGCCTGCTGGAGGATGACGTCGGTGAGCTTGACGACCGCCGGCGCTTCCAGCTCACACCTTGTGATGATTCCGGGACCCTGGGTCGTGACGATCTGGAAATCGTCCGCCGCTGCCTCGATGACCAGTGTCTGGAGCGTGCTGCGGACGGAGCGGGCCGGAGCGTACGCTCGATCGGTGGCGAGACTGATGGCGGTCGGACTCGCCATGAGGAAGACCGGCTGCCTGCCCGAATGCGATAGGATGTCCTGTCTGGCGTCCCGGTTGGACGGATCCGACGTCGCCACGACGACGTTGGCGTCGGTGAGGCTCAGGGGGAGGATCCCGTGCGACCTCGCCATCTTTTCCGGCAACAAGGCCACGGCCTGCGGATCCCACGTGGACAGATCGGCAAGGCCGAGCCGGAAGTGGCGCGCAACCCTCTGCGCAAGCTGGTCGTCGGTGACGTTCCACGCCTTCGCTACGACGCGCCACGCCCGACGGAGCGCGGCGATATCCGGCTCCACAGGGAGGAGGAGCTCGAATCCCGCGTGCGCCGCCACGTCGGTGAGCCAGTGTGCGTTGCTCGAGGATGCAGGCATAACTGTCGTTGGCGTTCGGTAAGCGTGCCGTCCGTCGGTCGGGTTCGATCGGGATGGAACGCACCGGGGACGGATTCCAACAAGCAGAAAAGGTAACGCCGGCCGTGGTTGCCCGCAGGAGCGTGATGGCGACGAAGGCCGCACCGGCGGGTGGGTCGGCCGGCGTCGGTGCGGTCCGAGCGACGATTGCGGCTACCCGGGCCGCACACGCTCCCAATGTCACTCCGGCGGTGCCCCGGGAGACGCCTCCGAGCGAGGGCCGCGCCGGCGTCGGACGACCCATGGTCACCATGGCGCCCGCAGCGAAGTCCGCACCGGCGGTGCGTGTAATTAGGGCCCTTCCCAAGGCGAGGCCAAGCCTCTACTCATGAAGTGCTGGGAGGGCTCCGCTCGAGCCAGCCCGCGACCCGTCACTTCAGGAGCCATCTCATGCGTTCGTGCGCCGTGCTGGTTTCCGCCAGCCTTTTGTTGGGTATTCCCGCCGCCGGAGCTGCGCAGTCCCTCCGGTACACCTCGGTCACCCAGGCCGAGCTCGGAGGCGCCCTCGGCAGCATGATGTCGATGCTGGGGGCGGGCAAACCGAGCGAATCCACCACATCCATCCAGGGCTCGAAGATCCGGACGGACTCCGACAACAGTTCGACCATCATCGACTGGGCCACCGGGAAGATCATCTTGCTGGACAACAAAGCGCACACCTATGCGTCCACCGACTTCGCCACGATGACGAAGCAGATGACGGAGGCCATGCAAGGGGCCCACGCGTCGAGTGACTCACTCACGAGCGAAGGAGCTACTGCACAGCCAGGGGCTGCCGAACAGCCGGAGATCGAATGGGATGTGCGCTTCAACGCGGACCGCACCGGCGAAAAGCAACAGATCGACGGCTACGAAGCGGACCGTATGATCCTCACCACGGAGGTGCTGGCGAAGAATGTGCCCCAAGGCGACGAGAAGCAGGAGCAGGCCGGTATCGCGATCGTCTCGGAGCTCTGGTTGAGCAAGGACTTCCCGGAGTACGAGATGATGCGGAAGATGCAGGGCGAGGCCGTCGAGCAGATGCGCGAGCAGGCTTCCCAGGGGATGGCCTCGTCGATGAAGGCTCTCTCAGGAGCGCAGCCCGGTCTGTCCGACGCATGGAAGAAGAACGAGGAGGAGCTGGCGAAGCTCGACGGCTACGCGGTGCGCTCCACGATGCTCTTCGTGGCGATCCCTCCAGGGGTCGAACTCGACCGTGACGCGGCGCTCGCCCGAAAGGACGCGAAGCTGTCGTCCAGCGTGGCGCGCGCGGCCGGGCAAAGCACCGAAGATGCCGCGAAAAAGGCGTTGCAGGGACTCGCCGGTCGTTTCGGACGCAAGAAAGCGGAGGAGCCCAAGACGGAAGAGCCGGCGATGACGCAGGCCCTCTTCATGCGAGTGAAGTCCGAGGTCCAGAACGTGGAAACGACCGCGATAGACCCGTCGGTCTTCGAGATCCCCGAAGGCTACACCGAGCGCCCGATGGGCGCCCCCGGCGGGCGCTGACGCGAATGCGGTGCGCTCAGTTTCCCCCGTCCGTCGCGGCCGCTTTCGCCTCCACCTTGGCAAAGTGGTCCCCCATCCAGTCGAGCAACCGCTTCCAGTGGTCCTGGAAGTCCTCCGGGGAGCTCGCACGCCCCGCGCCATGCCCACCATTCACGTAGTTCACCCACTCGACCTCTTTCCCCAGGCGACGCAGCGCGTAGTACATCTCGCGCTCATTGGTCGCGGGCACGTTCCAGTCGCCGCCCCCGGTCAGGAGCAGGAGCGGCGTCTCGATCCGGTCGGCGAACATGATCGCTGAAGAGGCGATGTATTTCTGCGGTTGCTCCCACAGCGTCGCGCCGAGCCGGTCCTGCCCTTCTTCGGCGGCATTGTAGTTGCGCGTGGTGATCTTCTCGCTGTCGCCGAGGAACGAGATGATGTTGACCTTGCCCGACACGTTCACGGCGGCCGCGAAACGGTTGGTCTGCGTGACCAGGAGGTTCACGGCATAACCACCGTAGCTCTGCCCGTACACGCCGAGTTGCTTCTCGTCGACCAGATCGCGGGCGATGAGCGTGTTGATACCGGTCGTCACGCCCTTCATCCACGCTTCGGCGGGGTAGCCGACCACGAGGTTTACCGACGGGCGGAAGCCGAACCATCCGCGCGCCGCGACCAAGCTCATGTTCTCGTTGTACCCGTTGTCGAAGAAGGTCTCATAGACCTCGGCCACGAGCGGGTACTTCTTGCCCGGTTGGTAGTCGTACGGGTAGTAGAGCACCCCATACAGATGCTTCCCGTCGACGTCCAGGTATTCGACCAGCTCGGAACGCGTCAACGCCACGCCATCGAGCTGCGGGTTGAGGGTCGTCAGCCGGCTCACGTCCGAAAAACGCGAGTCGCTCGCGTACACGTCGTCCGGACGGTCCCCGTCGGACATGCGATAGACGACGCGGCTCCCGTCCTCGGACACATTCCAGTCCGAGTAGAGGTTGGCGTCCTGGACCAGCGTCTCCGCCCGCCGCGCCTCCAGGTCGTACCGTTCGAGGCCGCGCTGCCAGCGATCGGGCGCCGACGTCGACAAATAGAGGGAGTTGCCGTCCTCGCTCCAGCGCTCGAGGCTCAGCTTGGTCCGCTTCTCCTCGGGGCCCTGGAACGCCATGGCCATGCGGATGGCACCGCTGTGCGGATCGAGCAGGTGAAGGCCGTCCTGCGCGCGTACCAGGAGTGCGCCCCCGTCCGGCCGCCACGCTTCCAGTCCATACGAAAGCTTGGTTGTGTCCGTCTCGGAAAGCTGCCCGCGGTGGTCCTTTGTGAGGGCGACCGCACTGTCGCCGTCCGCCCAGCGCACGTAGACGTCTCCGCGGTCGGCGTAGGCGAATGCGGTCAAGTCGTCGTTCCACTGTCCCGTCACACGTCGCTCCACCGGACCGACCAACGTGTCGGCACGCCCGCTCGCGAGGTCCAGGCGCACCGCATCGTACTGGGTGCCCTTGGCTCGTTCATACGAGGTCCGCAGGTTGTGTGAGATCGTATAGCCCAGATGCGATCCGTCGGGCGAGAACGACGGGGCCACAATGGAGCGGGACTCCGGAAGCTCCCGGACGGCGCCCGAGGACACATCGACGAGCGCCGGCGTGGACACGTCCCCCCACCCCCGGATGCGGTCCCAGTTCAGGAAGTCGTCCTTCGAGTCCTGCACCACGACCGGCCCCTTCGTCATGTCGAGAAAGGCCTGGCTCGCCTCGGCGGCCCATCCTTCGGGACGCAGTTCCACGAGAACGGACCTCCCGTCCGGTGACCAGACCAACTGGGAGGTCGAGGCGATCTGCTTCTGAGTGCGCAGGGCGACGAGCGCGGTCCGACCCGCTGCCGCATCGTGCACGTACAGGCGGTACGCATCGCCGTCCAACTTGAAGAAGGCGAGCCGGGCTCCATCCGGCGCCCAAGCGCCCCCACGCAGTTGCTCGTCCGACGAAAAGATCGAGTGTGAGGCGCCGCCCTGCGTATCGACGACCAGAATTCCACCCAGCGACGGTGCGTTGTAGGTCGGGTCGCCAAAGCGATAGTGATCCACATTCGAGCGACCTCGACGCGTCTGCACCGTCGCGGCGACCCATCGACCGTCGTCAGTCACGTCCGCAATCCGCGCACCGCGCACGTCGAGGGCATCCTGGCTGGTGAAGGGGCGGCCCGATTGCTGCGCGCTCAACGGCGCGGACAGGACGAGGAGCGCGAGTGTAGTGCAGATCACACGAGGGCGGCGCATGGACAACTCCGTGAGTATCAAAGTCAGAAGAGCGTTCCGGATCGAGGCTAATGCCCGCCCGGGCCGGGAGAAACATTCCGCGGCCCGGGTGTGCGTCGGCTCCTATTTCATCTCAAGTATGGGCCCCCAGCAGTGTGACGGCTCTCGAAGTCACCCGCCGAGGTTCGTGTTGGTCCGATATTCGTCCTCCCCGATCTCGAAACACTTGTCTCGGGTAGCGCCACCTCCCCGTCCGGGAGGAACGTTCAGGAGAGGGCTGTCGAAACGACGGAGGTCATTCAGGGACTGGCCCTGAAGCCAGAGCTCGGCCGACCGCTCGAACTGGAGCTGCTCCATCACGTCAGCCTCTGCCACAGGGCCGGCGTAGGGAGCCAGCTTCGAGAACGCGCGGACCTGGTCGATGAGCTCCACGGCGCGTGGCAGGTTTCCGAGGCGTATGTCCGCCTCCGCCTCGATCAGGCGCATCTCCTGCCACGACGAGACGAGCATATCCGCGTCCACGTCCTTGTACTTGTCCTGCTCGACCCAGTGCCGTATGGCATCCGGACCAACCGCTGACGGCCCCCAATCGTTCATGGGTGTCCTGGGATCCGCCCAACGCCGAGGATCCTCGAAGAAACGGGGAGCGACACCCGACTCGCGACGGATCTGGTCGCGGGTGTGCCCGGGAATGGCATTTTGTTCACGGCCGGAGTTATTGGAGTAGTTGTACCAGAACTGGAATCCCTGCGGGATCTCCTGCGCGTCGGCTATAGCATGCGCATAGTCACCGAGCATCAAACGCGCGCGCGCTCGTCCGGCGACGGCACGAAGCCTCCAGGTGGCAGAGCCGGCGCGCTCCGCTACTTCGATGGCACGGGTGAAATCCGCCTCCGCCATGACTCGCACAGCCTCCGCGGAGACGGGCGGACCCGCGTCGAAAGTGGCCTGACACCACGAGTCGGCCAGCATGTGGAGCGTGTATCCTCCCCACACGATCACCTCGGCAGTCTCAGTTCGTGACTCCCAGTCGTCGAACGCCAACGCCAGCCGCCGTTGAGCGTCCCCGGCGGCCCAATAGGCCTGCGCTGCGTTGTTGAAGCCTGTGTTTCCGTCGGCGGACGGCCTGCGCAGGAATCCCTCGTCCGTCTCCCGATCGTGGCCGTGGGAACCCGTATGCCACAATTCGAACGCGGCCTGTGCCACGGCCAGCGACGCGTTGGAGTACAGGTCACCGAACTCACCCGCGACACCCGCGACGATCGGCCCGATGGCGTCCGGTGTATTGAGGTCCTCATCCAGAATGTCGGACTCATTGTCCACGTCCAGCAAACCTGAACAGCCCGGGATCGCCGCAAGGACTGAAGCGGCCACCAGCGCCTTGTACCACCGCGCTCCCCTCGAACCTCTTCTCGCCTTGATCATGATAAGCCCTCTCTCCAGGATTCGTCGGTCCGCGATGGTCTGTAAGCTCACCATGACGTTCGGAACGTTAGAGTGAAGACTCTGGGGATTGGTTGAGTGTCGAAACTCGAGTTGTCGCCAAACGTGCCATCTCGTCGGCCCGTCTCCGGCGTTATTCCCGAGTATTCGCTCCACAGGAACAGGTTACGCCCCGCGAAGCGGATGCTGGACGACCCGAGTCCAACCGGGGCGGTCCACGCCTCCGGCAGGTCATAGGAGAGCGACACTTCCCGCAGCGAAGTGAATCCCGCGGGATCCGCGAACGCACCGGATCCAAGCGACACCGCCCAGTTTCTGAGCGAGTCCGCCGCAGGCGTCGCAGTGCCCCGTTCGTCGTTCAAGAGCGACAGGTACTCGTCCCCCGTGCGGACCCGGATCGACCAGTAGCGGTCGAAGTTGACCCGGTAGTTGCCGCCCGAGAACTCGATCATTGCGTTGACCGTGAAGCGGTCGTAGCGGAACCCTGAACTCAACGATCCGAACCATTTTGGTTCCTGCTGGCCGATATACAGGAGCGTGTCGGACACGGAGTGCTGCCGTGTGACCGGGTCCCAACCCGTAATCTCGTACCCCCACAGTCCGATGACCGGATAACCTTCGGCGATCCGTGCGTCGGACACCGTAAATGGAGGCACGCCGCCAAGACTGGTCACCTCGTTGTGAGCTGCCGAGAACTGAGCGTTCGCCGTCCACTCCATCGATTCATTCTGCACCATGATGCCGTTGAGGCTGACTTCCACCCCCCTGTTCGCGATCTCGCCGATATTCGTCAACTGCGCCTGCAGAAAGCCTTGGCTAGGCGGAAACGGACGCCTGATCATCGCGTCGAGGGTCTTCTGGAAGTAGCTCGTCACCTCCAAACCGATTCGGTCATTCAGGAATCCGGCGTCGAAACCGACTTCGACCTCTCGGGAACGCTCCGGGCCCAGTGCCGGGTTCCCGACGTTCCCGGGCGTGACTGCCGGAACTCCATCCTGCGCGGCCGTGGGGGTATACGTGCGGTCCGCAGCGAATTGCGACGGAGCCAGACCGGACTCGCCGTATGCGACGCGCACCTTCATCGTCGAAATCGTCTCCGGCCAAAAGTCCTCTTCGGAGATGTTGTACGCCACCGAAACCTTGGGGTAGGTCTGTGTGGTGAAGTTGTTTCCGAAGGCCGAGTTGCCGTCGACCCGCAATCCACCGGTCACGAACAGCTTGTCCCAGAGCCCCACCGTCTCCTGAACGAACACGCCGGCATTGATCTCCTCGACGTTCGTTTCGTCCGCGCGGGTGATCGCCGTGGCGGATACCGAGCGCACACCCGGCGCCGGAAAATTCTGACCGTACGCGAACACCAGGTTGCGAGCGCGGAAGTCGCCCTGCGCTCCCACCGCGAATGTCGATGTGGCCTGGCCGCCCAGCGTCTTGTCGAACTGCAGTCGATAGTCCACCGTGATATCACGGATCGTTTGTGTCGAGTTGCTCTTGTTGCCCAGCTTATTTCCCGAGCCTTGATAGGCAAAAGGAAAATACTTCGTGAACTCGTTCGTGAACCAATCGAGGCCCGCAGTCAAGCGCTGCGACAAATTCTCGTTGATCTTGTGATCGATCGTAATTCCCGTCGTATTCCGCAGGACGCGTTGATGGTTCTCCACTGTCTGATTGGCCTCGAAACTTCCGAAGCGTTCGCCGAAGGGCCGGTCTTCCGTAGCCGTATACGGAACCGCACTCGCGAACTGCGAATACGTGCCGTGCAGCGCATTGTCGTTGTCCGGCACCCTCAGGCGATTGAACGTGATCCCAGACGTGACCGTCAGTGTCACCTTCTCCGTAACGAGCGATGTGATGTTGGCACGCGCGGTGAACTGCTTCATCCAGTTCGTATTCGGTGCGATGGACCCCTCCTGCGTCTTGTACCCTGACGACACATAATACCGGGTGTTATCGGAGCCTCCGCTAACCGACAAATTGTATCGCTGGCGATAACCGTTCTCGACCGTCTCGGTGGGGTTGTGAGCGCGAAAGCCGTCGGGCCCGACAAACCGGTCGAACAGCGCGCCCGGGAAGGTATCGGTGGGCGTTCGCTCGAAGCCTTGTTCGACTTCGCCCGTCCACTGGGCCTTACCCGTTCTCCCGCGCTTCGTGAAAATCTGAATGACGCCGTTCGAACCCTGCGTTCCATACAGACTGGCCGCCGCCGCGCCCTTCACGATCTCCACCCGCTCGATATCTTCGGGCTGAAGATCGAGGATCCGCGAAATCGTCTGACCTCCGATGCCGATCCCCGAATCCTTATCCTGTCGGGCGTCGACTCGGACGCCGTCGACATACATGATCGGGTCGCCTCGCAAACTTGCGGAGGTCGTACCGCGAATCCGGATTTGTCCGCCGAAGTTTCCTCCTCCACTGCTGAGCCCGAGATTCACGCCGGCGCTCCGCCCCATGATCAACTCGTCCACGCTGGTGATCGGCATCTTATCTGTCAGCGTCGATGCGTCCACGGTCGAAACGGAATTGCCGAGGGTACGCTTCTCTACGGACACGGCCGAGCCGGTCACCACAATTTCTTCGAGGGAGATGGCGGTGTGACTCAGGTTGATCTGGGTCGTCGCGGTCCCGCCGGACGACACCGTCAGGCCCTGGCTGCTCCGTGCGTACCCGATGAGATCGACCTGGAGGGTCACCTCACCCGCCGGGACGTTCAGGATCAGGAACTGGCCCCGCGCGTCGGTGAGCGTTCCGAGTCCGGTGCCGGGTATCGACACCTGAGC
>JBBSOM010000070.1:0-8685 GCA_038259715.1 Longimicrobiales bacterium | reverse complement strand
CGTGTGACGCCCACCGAGAGCGTGCTCTGAACGCCCGGCGGGCGTCCAAAGAGCGAGTTGTCGCCGGTGTTGTTGAATTGTTCGTACTTGGTGCGCGAAATACCGTACCCGACGAAGAGCCGGGCCGCCCTCGACCCGGGCCACGGCACCCCGAAGCGCACGTTGGTGCCCAGGCGCTTGCGGCGGCCGGTGGAGAACTGGAAGAAGCGGTCGCGCGAATTGAACAACGAAATCGAGCCCGAAACCTGACTCTGCAAGAGGGCGGGATCCGAATAGCTGAGCTCGAAGCTGTTCAGGTAGCGGCCGAAGTCCCACCGTAGCGTCCCGGACTTGCCCTGCCCGAAGAGGTTCGGCTGCTCGTAGCCCAGGAAGCCCGAGAGGCCGACTCCGCCACCGACCGACGTCCCGAAATTGATCGAGCCGGTCTGCTTCTCCTTGACGTGGAACGTGATGTCCACGTCTCCATTCTCGAGCGGCTTGATTTCCGGCACCGGCATGGGCGACTCGAAGAAGCCCAACGACGAGATGGCCTGATAGCTACGCAACACGCGGTCCTGCGAGTACACGTCACCCGGCAGGATGGCGATGCGGTCCCGCACGACCCATTCGTACGTGTAGTCGTTGCCCGCAATGGATACCCGGTTCACGATGGCGGGCGAGCCTTCCTGGATCTGCCAACTGACATCGACCGTGGGATCCTCGCCGGGCTCCTTCGGTGGATTGCGGGTCACGATCGGGTTGATCTGGGCGTAGAGGTACCCCTCGTTGGCGTACCGCTCACGGACCGTGGCGATGGCCTCATTGAAGGCCTCCGCGTCGAAGACCTCCCCTTCCTGACCCTTGTCGCCGCCCCCGCCGATCCCGAGGCTGCGCAGAAGCCCGCCCTGGGGGCGTCGGAAGATCTGTTCCAACTCGGCGTCCTCGAAGCGCGTATTGCCATCGATGGCGAACGACGCCAGCCGATACTGTGGACCCTCATCAACGGCAACCTCAACCCGCGACTTCCCGGACTCCGGATCCACGACCACGGTGTCCGAAACCACCTTGAAATCGAGGAAGCCATGGGCATGGTACAGCGCCGGCAGGCTCTCCGTGAGATCCGCCTGGAAGCGCGTGTCGTCGTACGCGCCCGAGCGGAACCACCAGAAGCCCTCGGGCTTGGTCTTCATGGCGCCCCGGAGTTCGTCGGCGCTGAGCGCACGGTCGCCTGTGAAATCCACCTGGGCCACGGTGACGCGCTGCCCCTCGGTGACGTCGAGCGTGACGTCGACCTCGTTGTCCTTGTCGGGCACGGGGTCGATATGGTCCTCGATACTGGCGAACGGGATCCCCTTCGAGGCCAACTGCGTGCGGATGAAGTCCTTCGCGTCGAGGACGGCTTGCGGGTTGAAGGGTACGCCGGGTTTGAGCCCGGTGGTATCCCTCGTGGATTTCTCTGACGCGTGCTCCAGCCCCGTGATCGAGACGCTACGAACCATGGGTCGCTCCACCACGTCGACGATCAGCGTCACGCTGGGCGCGGCGCCCCGCGCCTTCACGATGACGTCGGAGAACTGTCCCTGCGCGAGCAGCGCCTTGATTCCTCGCTGGATTTCGCGGTAGGTGATCTCCGTGCCCGGCTGCACGCCGAAGACGGACTTCACCGACGACTCGTCGACGCGGTGGTTGCCCTCCACCACCACGGAATCGACCCGCTGAGGGCCGTTCGTCTGTTGTCCCGCCACCTGAGCCGCCACACCTGTAGCGCAGAACAGGGCCATAACAGCCGAGAAGGCCGCCGCCTGCGCGGTGGCCTTCCCCAGCGTCGCGAGAAGAGATGTGCTTCCCGTCATCCTCACGTCTTCGTTGTTGATCCGGCCTGAAGGGTGAGCCCTTCCCCGTCCGGGTTGGCACTCACTTCGATCTCATCCCCGGTCGAGAACTCAGTTGTCAGAATTTTCTCGGACAACGGATCCTCGAGGTACCGCTGGATTGCGCGCTTGAGCGGTCGGGCCCCGAACTTCTCATCGTATCCCTTCTCCACCAGGAAACCGACCGCCTCGTCCGTGAGCCGGATCGTGAGATCCTCTTCTTCGAGCCGCCGACGTACGTCGGCCAGGAGAATATGGACGATTTCGGCAATTTCAGCCCGTGAAAGCGGGTGGAAGACGATGGTGTCGTCGACCCGGTTGAGGAACTCCGGGTTGAAGGCGCGCTCGATCTCCTGGCGGACCTTGTCCTTCATGACCTCGTAGCGGGTCGTCGCGTCGCTCGTCTGGAAGCCCAGCCCGCCGCCCTTCGAGATGTCGCGGGCGCCCAGATTGGACGTCATGATCAGGACCGTGTTCTTGAAGTCGATGACCCGCCCGTAGTTGTCCGTGAGGTGCCCTTCGTCGAGCACCTGGAGAAGGATGTTGAACACGTCCGGGTGCGCCTTCTCGATTTCGTCGAGTAGGACCACCGAGTACGGCCGGCGGCGAACCGCCTTCGTAAGCGCGCCGGAATCCTCGTAGCCGACGTACCCCGGAGGCGCACCGATCAGGCGGGACACGGAGAATTTTTCCATGTACTCGCTCATATCGACGCGAATCAGGGCCTCTCGGTCCGCGAACATGAACTCCGCCAATGCCCGCGCCAACTCGGTCTTCCCGACACCCGTAGGCCCGGAAAAGATGAACGAGCCGATCGGGCGCTTCGGGTCCTTGAGCCCGGCACGGCTGCGCCGTATGGCGCGGCTGATCGCTTCGATCGCATCGTCCTGGCCGACCACACGGCGGTGCAACTCCTCCTCCATGTGGACGAGGCGGTCGGACTCGGTCTGGCGGATACGGGTCACGGGCACGCCCGTCCACCGGCTTACGATGAACGCGACGTCTTCGGTCGAGATCTCCGGACGGTGGCGCTTGCGCTCGTCCTCCCAGGCATCCTGACGCTCGCGGATCGCCTGGCCGAGTTCCCGTTCTTCGTCACGCAACTCGGCCGCCCGCTCGAAGTCCTGGTTGCCGATCGCCTCTTCCTTGCGACGTGCGATCTCGGCCAGTTGCTCCTTGAGTTGCTCGACTTCCGGCGGCGGCACCTGGCTCGCGATGCGGGCGCGGGCACCGGCCTCATCGATCACGTCGATGGCCTTGTCGGGCAGGAAGCGGTCCGTGATGTAGCGGTCCGAGAGCTTTGCGGCTTGCTCCAACGCAGCGTCGGGAATGACGATGCGGTGGTGATCTTCATAGTGTACGCGCAGCCCCTTGAGGATCTCCACTGTCTCGTGGACGGCGGGCGGATCCACGATCACAGGCTGGAAACGGCGCTCGAGCGCGCCGTCCTTCTCGATGTACTTGCGGTATTCGTTGAGCGTCGAAGCGCCGATGCACTGCAACTCGCCACGTGCGAGCGCGGGCTTGAGCATGTTGGACGCGTCGATCGCGCCCTCGGCGGCGCCGGCTCCCACCAGCGTGTGCAACTCGTCGATGAACAGGATCACGGTCTGGCTCTGTTGGATCTCGTTCATCACGGCCTTGAGGCGCTCCTCGAACTGGCCACGATACTTGGTGCCCGCGATCACCGCGGCCATGTCGAGGGCGAGGACCCGATGGTCCTTGAGCGCCTCCGTGACCTCGTTGCGCGAGATGAGCTGGGCGAGACCCTCCACAATGGCGGTCTTGCCCACACCGGGCTCTCCGATCAGGACCGGATTGTTCTTCTTCCGCCGGCACAGGATCTCCACGACCCGTTCGATCTCGTTGGCGCGCCCGATGGTCGGATCGAGCTTGTTCTGGCGCGCGAGTTCGGTGAGGTCGCGGCAGAAATGATCGAGAGCGGGCGTCTTGGATTTCTTGTCCCCGGCCTTGCTCGAGCTTCCTTGCGGAACCGCGGGTGAACCGATGCCGGCCGGCTCGGACGGGGTGACGTCGGAGCCGAGAACCTTGAGCGTCTCTGCGCGCGCCTCTTCAAGCGTGACGCCGAGCGAGTTGAGGACCTGCGCCGCGATGCCCTTCTCCTCGCGGAGCAGGCCGAGCAGCAGGTGCTCGGTGCCGACGTACGAATGGTTGAAGCCCTTGGCTTCCGCCATCGCGAACTCCAGCACCTTCTTGGCACGAGAGGTATACGGAAGCTCACCCAGCGCGATGGTGGCCTTCCCTTTCCGCACGGACTCCTCCACCCGCTCGTGGATCTGGTCCAGGTCCACGTTGAGGTTGGTGAGCACGGCGGCAGCCACTCCCTCGCCCTCACGAATGAGGCCGAGGAGGATGTGCTCCGTCCCCACGTAGTCGTGTTGAAGTCGGATGGCCTCTTCGCGAGCCATCGCGAGGACCTTCCTTACGCGGTCGGTGAAGTTGTAGTTCATCTCCCGTTTCGGCGGAACCGCCCCTCCTCAGGCACGTCCGGAACCCTCGTCCTCCCCGGCGGATCCGGGAGGGACATCTCCTTCGGTCGCAAGAACACGCCGCACGTACGCCGCACGATGTGTGTCGCTTTCGGTAGGAGAGAGGTCACGGCTGGCAGCCTGCTCGAGATGAGCCGGCTGCGTGAAGATCATGATCTTGTTCAGCGTGTATACACGGAGTCCAGGAAGGAGTTTCAGGCTGGCCCCCAGCCGCACCCCCGACAGGAGATTCATCAATTCCTCGAAGGATAGCGTGTGCGCGTACCTCAACAATCCGTACGCTCTCCAGATCTTGTCTTCCGTCACCTGGCGCGCGTCCCGTAGCAGCGTCTGACGCGCCTTGGTCTCGTATTCGATGACCTGCCGGACGATCTTGTCCAGGTGGTCGACCAGATCTTCCTCCGTCTTGCCGAGCGTCGTCTGGTTGGATACCTGGAAGAAGTTTCCGACCACTTCGGACCCTTCCCCGTACAGGCCCCGGAATGTCAGGCCAACCTGTGCGAGCCCTTGCAGGACCCGGCCGATCTCCTTGGTGAGGACCAGTCCGGGCAGGTGCATGAGCACGGACGCCCGCAAGCCCGTCCCGACGTTGGTCGGACAACTGGTCAGGAATCCGAACTCGTGGTGGTACGCGTACGGAAGGTCCTGCCCCAATTCCTCATCCAGTCGATCGACCATCCCCCAGGCGTCATGGAGCTTGAGGCCCGACACCAGGCTCTGGATGCGCAGGTGGTCCTCCTCGTTGACCATGACGCTGAGCGCGTCGGAATCCGCCAGGAGCACTGCCGCACCGCGGGCAGGTCCGGACTCGGCGTCACCCAGCAGGTCCCGTGACACGAGTCGCCGCTCCAGGAGGATGCGCCGTTCGCGCGCGCCCACATCGGCCAACTGCAGGAGCGTACCCCTCGCCACCGTCGAGGCGGCCGTGGTCGACTCGCGAAAGCGCTTCAGCACGGCCTCACGGTCGTTAACCCGCGCGCGCGGCCCGAACGCGAAACCCTGGAGGTTGCGAGCCAGACGAACGCGGGTGGACAGGATGATGTCCGCGTGGTCGCCGCTGGCTTCGAGCCAGGAGAGGCCGTGGTCGGGAATCGTCGTCAGGTCGGCCACGGTCCCCTCAACGTGCCGGTTCCATCGTGCGGATTTCGTCCCGCAGTTGAGCCGCACGCTCGAAATCCTCGGCGTCCACCGCCCGCTGGAGCTTGCGGCGCAACGCTTCGAGGCGCTTCTCCATTTCCGAGGCCGACGGATCCGGCGGCAGATACACCTTCCCCATATGCTGAGTCCCGCCGTGGATCCGACGCAGCAAGCCCCTCAGGTGTGTCTCGAAGGTCGTGTAGCAGTGTGGACATCCGAGGCGTCCCGTGTCGCGAAAGTCCGCGAACGACAAGCCACAGAAGCTGCATCGCTCGACGTCGAGGTCGGGCTCGCCGGCGGAGGACCCGGTCTCCTGACCCATCTGTGCCAGAAAGTCGCTGAGCGGAAAGTTCGACGTCTCCGGCGCGGTCTCCAACCCCTTCTCGGCGGCGCACTTCTCGCAGAGGTGGAACGTCGACATCTCGTTGTTGACGATCTGCGTCAGGTGCACGACCGCATTCTCGGCCCCACAATTGTCACAGACCATGGATCATCTCCGGCTCGTCCCGTTGCGCTTTCGCACGCTTACCGTTCAACCTACACCGTCCGCCCTTCATGGAGCCGGCCGCCCTCCAGAAGGAGGGTCCGGTCGCCCCGCTCGGCCAGGTCCATGTTGTGTGTCACCAGAACCATCGCAAGGCCACGCCGCTCGCGCAGATCGAAGAGAAGGTCGTGCAGGCGCTCACTGGTCTGGGTGTCCAGATTTCCAGACGGCTCGTCCGCCAACAGGACCAGAGGTTCGTTGACAAGGGCCCGCGCCACCGCCACCCGCTGCTGCTCACCCCCGGAAAGTTGACGGGGCTTGTGTCCTTCCCGGTGGGAGACCCCGACTGAAGCCAGGAGGTCCCGTGCGCGTGCACGTGCTTTGTCGAAGGCATCTCCGCGGACGAGGGCCGGCATCATCACATTCTCGAGCGCCGTGAACTCACGCAGGAGATGGTGGAACTGGAAGACGAAGCCGACATGGCGGTTCCGCACCTTCGCCAACTCGTCGTCGTCGAGCGAGGCAACGGGCTTCCCACCGAGGAAGACTTGGCCTTCCGATGGCCGATCGAGGGCGCCCAGGAGGTGAAGGAGCGTCGACTTCCCCGCCCCGCTCGCGCCCACGATCGAGACGGCTTCGCCCGCCCGGAGCGTCAGGCCCACACCGTCCAGGATGTGCAACTCACCGCCGTCGCCTCCCGTGAAGCTCTTGCGCAACGCCCGCGCCTCGAGGGGCGGCGCCACGCTCACCGCCGGACGTTCCTCACTCATGACGGATCGCGTCCACGGGTTCGAGCCGGGAAGCCTGGAGCGCCGGGTAGATGGTCGCGGCGAACGCCACCGCGACACTCGCCGCGACGATCTTGACCAGGTCCATGATCCGCAGCGAGACGGGGAGGTGGTCGATGAAATAGACATCGGCGGGAATCTTGATGATCTGATACGTGCCTAGCAGCCAGCAGAGCACGAGTCCGAGCGCGGTGCCCAGCACGGTGCCGATGATCCCGATCCACGCACCCTGGAGGATGAAGACGCGCAGGATCCCGCGACTCGTCATGCCCATCGCCTTGAGGATCCCGATCTCGCGCGTTCGATCCGCCACGACCATGACGAGCGTGCTCACGATGTTGAACGCCGCGACGACCACGATCAGGAAAAGGATCAGGCCCATGGCCAGCTTTTCCAGCCGGAGCGCGCTGAACAGGGCATTGTTCGTCGTGATCCAACTCTCGACGTAATAGGGATAACCGAGCTTGGCCTGGATCGCGTCGCCGATTTCCGTCGCCCGGCCGGGGTCGGACGTACGCACGCCGATGCCCGACACCTCATCCTTGTCCCGGATGCCGAGCAGATCCTGCGCGTCCTGGAGGGTCGTGTACACGTTCTGGGTGTCGTACTCGTACATGCCCGTGGTGAACGTTCCCGTGACCTCGAACTGGCGCGTGGTGGGCGTCACACCCATCAGCCCCTGGTGCAGATTCTCGAAGGAGATCACGACCAGCGAATCGCCCTCGAAGAGCTGCATACGGTTGGCGAGCCCACTACCCACCAGGATCGGGGGGGCACCGGAGGGGGGCGGCTTGAGGTTGAGCACACCCTGAAGGATCTTCCGCTCCATGTCCGTCGCCGCGGCCCGTGCCGTATCGACGCTGATCCCAAAGAGGGTCGCCGACTGCGAGTAGTGATCCTGGTCCGACCCGCCGCGGATCAGCGCCACCTGCGTGAGGACGAAGGGAGCGGCTCCGACCACGCCCTCTACGGACAGCGTCGAATCCAGGACCGCGTGCCAGTCGTCCATACGCAGCGAGCTTCCGGTGCGCAGAACATAGATGTGCGGCGTGGAGTCCAGGATCTTGGCGCGCAGATCCTCCTGCATGCCCGTCATCACAGCGATGACCACGACCAGCGCGGTCACGCCGACGGTTACGCCCCCGAGCGCGATCCACGTTATGAGCGAAAGCAGGCCCCGGCGCCGGCCGGCACTCAGATAGTGACGCGCGATGAACCAGTGCAGGTTACGCACGCGTCAGTACCTCCCAGGGGAGAAGGTCACTCGTCGGCCCTCAGGATCGGGAAGAGGATGACGTCGCGGATGGAGGCCTGGTTCGTCAGCAGCATGACGAAGCGGTCCACGCCCATTCCGACCCCTCCCGTGGGCGGCATGCCGTACTCGAGCGCGCGGATGTAGTCCTCGTCGATCTGCTGCGCTTCGTCGTCACCCTCCGCCCGCAGACGCGCCTGCGCCTCGAAACGCTCGCGCTGATCGAGCGGGTCGTTCAGTTCGGAGAACGCATTGAAGATCTCCATCCCCACCATATACAGCTCGAAACGCTCCGTCAGGAGGGGTTCGCCTCGTTTCGGCTTGGCCAACGGCGACAGCTCCTTCGGGTGGTCGAGCACGAACGTGGGCTGAATCAGCCCCGGCTCGACCAGTTCACCGAACAGCTTGTCGATGAGCTTGCCCCGTCCCGCCCCCTTCAACTCCGGGATCGAGAGGGCTTCCGCCCTCGCGCGTAGCTCGGAGTCGGCCATCGCATGGACATCGGCGCCCAACGCGTGGGAGAGTGCGTCGACCAGACGGAGGCGCGCGAAGGGAGTCTCCAGCGAGATCCCGTGCTCGCCGAACTGGAACGTTCGGCCGCCGACCACGTGCTCGGCCACGTGCACCACCATCCGCTCGACCAGATCCATCTGGTCTTCGTAGT
>JBBSOM010000069.1:0-8718 GCA_038259715.1 Longimicrobiales bacterium | reverse complement strand
GGAAGGCATCAACAGCCTCATCCAGGCCGCCAAGGCCAAGGCACGCGGCTATCGCTCCACCCGCAACCTCATCACTATGGCCTACCTCATCGCTGGCAAGTTGGACTTCCAGCTTCAACCCAT
This sequence comes from Longimicrobiales bacterium, assembly GCA_038259715.1. Lineage (GTDB taxonomy): Bacteria > Gemmatimonadota > Gemmatimonadetes > Longimicrobiales > Gaopeijiaceae > SZUA-318. The sequence continues at coordinate 8,595 of JBBSOM010000069.1, read as the reverse complement.
CTGAAACAGCGAGGAGCCGTCTTGAGCATCAGCTCAATGGAAAGCTCAAGAAGGGCTCAAAGAAAACCCCGTGTTTCCTTGATCCACCCCCGGTTTCCTTGAGCCGTGCAAGAGTTCAGGGGCTTTGGAAGTGGCTCAAGAAGATGACGGTTCTCGTGTCTAGCACGCCGCCCTCGCGACGCATCAAGTCGCTCAACCACCCACGTCCAGAATCCCGTCAACGTCTGCCCTCAGCTTCCGCAGTTTGACTCGCAGCAGGGCGCGCCACCGGTCGAGGGTAGGCCATCCGCCATCTACGGCTTCAACCGCAGGAACCGTCCATACAGCGCCGTCGTGCGGTAGCGATACCGCAGGAAGGCGCGCGAGTGGCCGGGCACCTCCTGGCGCTCGGCCAGACCCAACCCCTCGAGCGGCTCGAGGAAACGCCGCTCGACGAGAATCGCCGCGTAATCGACGTGACCCACCGGCGGAATCTCCTGGCGGACGGGCGGGAGAAGCAGACTGTCCGCAAGATCACCGGGTGTGGCCCAGACCTGGCCGACGTCCCTGAAGCGGTGGAGGGCGAACGGGATCTGGTACTGGAAGCCCTCGCCCGCGTCCAGGGCGTCCATACCCCTCAGGTTCATTTTGCGAAATACGGTCTCGAAGAGATGGGCGAACAGCACGCCGGCTCTCTCGCGGTCCCGGAGTCGCTCACCCTCACGGGTCACGGTCCACAGCCCCTTGCGGCGTTTGATCAGCCCGCCGACCTCCAGCACGACCCGGAGGAGATTCAGGTAGCCGACGTCCTCCTCGTTCACCACCTGCCGGTATGAAGCCAGACGGGTGTCGCGCCGCTCGTGGGGCGATTCGAGCGACTCCATCATGCGCGCCACGACGGCCCGGTTGAGGTTTCCCGCGCCCGTGGCCTTGGTGCCGCCCTCCTCGACCAACGCGTCGAGGAAACCCCAGGCATTGCGGAGCATACGGGCACCGGAGACCTCCGCCATCGACAGGGACCGATCCAGGAACAGCGCGGCCCCGGGATCGGACCAGTCCGCCGCCAGCAGCCTCTGCATCTGCTCCGGCGACAGGCCGCCCAGCTCCTCCTGCGGTCTCTGGTTGTAGCGGGCGGAGGCCCTGCCGAGGACGGCCTGGACCTCTTCGACGTCCGGCGGAGCACTTCTGCCCATGAGTTCGGTCAACTCATCGCGCCCCGCGTCGTCCAGGAGCTCCTCCAGGGCGGACAAGGTCGACGGGCCCATGGCGTCGGTGGCATCGCCGTATTCGTCGTCGAGGTCGTCGCCGACTTCGTCATCGAGGTCGTCGAGCCCTTCCACGAGTGCGAATCGCACACCGCTCGCGGGATCGGTCCAGGCGCACCAGCGATCGTCCAGGATCTCGTCGCGTCTCTCTTCTACCAGCGAGGCCACGCCGCCCATCACGGCACAGAGCATGGCGGCGTCCTCCCGGCTGATTCCCCCGGCGGGCGTGTTCACGGCCATCACCCGCGGATAGGCCGCCGGCGCGGCGACGGGCCAGCCCCGTTGGGCGACCTCCCTGCGCATGGTGCGTGGCAGGCTCGGGGCGTCCTCGAAGAGGACCGTGTAGAGCCGGTCCTCGACCTCGTCCGCAATCTCGTACAGCGAAGCTGACGATGCACTGAGCCGACAGTCGTCGAAGTCGGCGTACACGGCGAGACCACACGGGGGATCACCGGCCGCTCCTAGAATCGCCACGTACCATGCCGACCCGTCAGGCAGCTTTGCTTCAACGACCTCGAACGGAAAGAATGCCGCCCAGGGGGCGGCCCGCCAGAAGTCCCGGGCCGACGCGAAAATCCGGCCCACCAGCGCCGCGTCCAGTCCCCACGCACCCCACGTATCCGGGCGCGAGATCACCAGGCGGCTCACGCGCTCCGTCCTGGTGTCTGCCGCGTACACCATATCCACAGCCATGCGATCCAGGTCGCTCAGGTGCAGGTCGCCCCGTACGAAGCATCCCTGTTCCCGTAGCCGTGCGTCCAGATGCGCGGCGACTTCCGGATGTCGTACCGCCAGCTCCCGGGGCCACCTGCCCAAGAGCTTGGCAGCCTCCTCCACCGCACCGAAGAGCACGGCAGCGACCTCGTCCTCTTCGCCACTCGGTCGATTCAGCACCTCGGAGCACACGACGTAAGTCCCAGCCAGGACGGCCAGCAATGAAGGCCGGGCGTCGGGGTCATCGTCCAGGACCCAGGGGAGCGGCACCACGTCGGCCTCCCACCCCTCCTCCGAGCGAGCGGCCTCGAGCACTTCACCCGAAGCCCGAAAGGCATCCTGCGAGGGCCGGACCGTCGAGCGTGCGCGCTCCCGGTCGCGGTCGCGGTCGGCCTGGAGACAGCAATCCTTGTACTTGCGACCCGACCCACAAGGGCATGGAGCGTTTCGGCTGATCTTCATGGCTGAGAAGGCTGGCTGGGAGAGATGCCACGAAACTGAACATAAGAAAGGCGTCGATCAAATGCCCCGTCGAGCCCACCACCGGTAGGCCTCGATCCACTCCCAACCATCCGGGGGTGGATCCGGTAAGGGTAGGTCGAGAATCGCGATCCGCTGGTGAGCGCTCTCCCTTCGGCACACGACTACGATCTCTTCGGCATCCGTGAGGTCGAGCCTGTCAACGGGAAGTCAGACTCGCCGCCACGCTACTAGCCTCGAATCTCCTTCCAGCGGGACAGGAAGGCCTGTACGGTCCCGCGCGCATCGCGCCGGAGCCTCGTCCGATCTTCCTCCGCGTCGTCGCGACCGCCGAGGAAGAAGCGAGCGTAGTTGCTCGGACCCTGTCGATCGAGTTCGGCGAACCGCTCCTCGAGGATGGATAGGGCCTCGGCGACTTCCTCCCGGTCGGCGATCGAACTCCTCGCAGCAGACTCAGCCGCACTCCCTGGTCCGGCATCGCCGAAGCCCTGGAGGGTCCACACGATGTCGTAGGCGTCCTTCTCTTTGTCCCGGCTGGCCAGGGCAAACGCTTTCAGGACAAGGAAGGGGAGGATGTTGACCACCTGAATCTCGACGTCCCTGTGCCCGCCGTGGTCGAGCACGTCGCCCGACAGCACGCGCGTCGTACAGTCGGCGGCGGCCATCTCGGCGCCCCTGAGTTGGATGGCCGACACGCTGGAACCGGCCTCTCCTCCCGGATTGCGCTTCAGCTGTCCCGGCTCTCCGCCCGGTTCGACCGGGCAAAAGAACTCGAGGACGACGTTGACCCCATCCACCCGCCGCTCCCACGCGAAGCTCCGGTTCTCACTCGGGTGAAAGGCTGTCTTCCTGAGCTCCTCCTGCAGCTTGGTGTACACGCCTTCCTCCGCGACCCCGATCTCGACGCCGATCACCACGTCGAGGTCGGTGGTGCCTGTGTGCTCTTTGAGGTCGGGTGGCTGCGCATCCACGAGGTAGCGGGGCGCGAGACCCCCGAAGAGAATCAGCCGCGGACCCCACGTCCCGACCCGGGCCACGATGGTTCGGAGGGCCTTTTCACAGGCTTGGAGAGCCTCTGGTGTGTATTCATCGATTGGGACCCCCGGAAGATCCGGTGCCATCCCCGGGTTACTCGTCATCCGGTCTCCATGCGTGCTCGAGGATCCGTCGGCGCAGGTTCTCCCCGACCTCCGGTCCGCGTCCAGTCCCCTGCAGGGCCTCCACCACCGCCCGCGCCGGCGTCACTACCGACAAGCGACCGAGCCCCTCCGGGGCATCGCTCCGCCATCGTTCGAGGGGTCGCGCAAGCCGTAGTGGCGGATCTCCCGCGGCTTGCCAGATGAACACGTTCGCCCCGGCGTCGACCAACTCCGCGCCAACTCTGGCGGCCAAGCTTTCGGCGGGAATCGACAGGGGGATCCAGACGTTCACCGAAGGGACGGAGGTCAGCGTGGGCTCATGCAGGTTTGCCGCCGCCACGCCACCCACGGCATAGGACAGGCCCTCCGCACCAGTCTGGCCCACGGCGCGGAGAAGATCCGGCAGCGTCCGGGTCCACAGGTACATGCCAGTGACCGTAGGAGAGGGTCCTCCATCGGCAATCCAGAGCCGGAGCAACTCGTCCAGCTTGGGTCGCCATTCCTTGGCTGGCCCGCGCCCGACGACATCGAGAGCGCCCGCCTTCACCAACTCTCCGAAGATCCGGCTGGTCCACGCCTGCGTGCTTCCGGAGCGCTCTGCGATCTCGGGCTGGGACACGAGTTCCTGCCCTCGCCCCACCTCGATGAGAGCCTCGACCACGATCCCAGCCTTGCCCGACAGACGTGGCAGCGAAGTCTCCGCGTCGGCGCGGGGCTCCTCGACGAGGTCGATCGCCATGTGTGGCACCCGGAGGTGGATCGCCCCCGTCTGATACTCGATCCACGAGACGTCTCGATGGCGGAGCTCGTGCCGGCGTTTAGGAGAGAGCGAGGGCACGACGAGGACGGTGCGCTCCCGCTGCTCCGGCGGCAGCCGTTCGATCTGATGGAGCACCTCCTCGACAAACCGGTGCTTCACCTCCAGGGAGAGGACGGTCTCGGTCCCCTTGATGGAGACGACGAGATCTCCCGGGCCGCCCGGGCGTACCTCGATCCCTCCGGCCCTCCGAAGACGCTGCACCACCTTGGCCTCGACACCAGGTTCCATGGGTTTTTGACTCTAGAGCAATTTTTAACTTAAACAGTAAAAATGCACAATTCAGTTAAAATAACAACTCCTTCCGGCGTCGTGAAGAAGAATCACACTTTAGCCCCATTCCCGAAGCGGAAACGTTCAACCGCGGAGGTGAGCTCGAACCGGCAAACCGTCGTCACATAGTCCGAGATGTCTTCCTGCCGGTGCGGCTTGTCGAAATCGACCGCCAGAAACCAGCAGCGCTCCTCCTTTAGATTTGGAAGCGGGTAGACGGCGACGGCGTGCCCACCATGGAGATGGTTGAGGCTTACCTGGCCCGGGACGTCGAGGAATGCCTGATTGGGCCGTTCGCCACACTTGATCCTGGGCTTCTCGCATACGTCGACGCCGCAGGCCCGTCGCCGACGGGAAGTCGACACCGAGGTGAAGGCCGACGGCCTACGGCCGGTCCGGGATCGGGACCGAGACCACGTCCAGGCCCTCGATGCCCGAGAAGTCGTCGGGATTGCAGGTATAGACCGGGAGGCCGTTGGCGAGAGCCGTCGCGGCGATCAACGCATCGTAGGCGCGCACGGCCGGTCTCCGTCCTGCTCGACGGAGCGAGGCGGCGACCCGGCCGAAGGCCCGTGCCGCGCTCGCGTCGAAAGCGAGGGGGTCGAAATCCGCTTCGGCCTGCTGAAGGTGCGCCTGTCGCGCGACGCGCTCTTCGTCGGTGGTCGCGACCAGGGGCCGACGGACAATTCAGCGAGGGTGATTGCCGTGATCAACGGCCCGACGGGCAGCAACTCGGGATCGTCGATCTGGGGCAAGGGGAGGAGGGTGCTGGTGTCCAGCACGCCGCACTCGTGACGCATCGGGTCGCTCAAACGGTCGGGTCGACGACCGCGTCGAGGTCTGCCTTCAGCCTCTGCGGGTCGACTCGCGGCAGGGCGCGCCACCGATCGAGGAGAGCTTCGGCCCGGAGCCCACGTGCCGGCAGTGGACGCAACTCGGCTACGGCGCGACCGGAGCGGGTGACCGTCAACGTCTCCCCGCGCGCAACGCGCTCGAGGACCCGACCCCCGTGATTGCGCAGATCTCGAATGGTCACCTTGGTCATGGCTTTGAATGTATCACGCGTATAGATGCCGCAAATGTCGGCGTCGGGCGTCTACCCTTCCGAAGCAAGACAGAGATCTCCACCGCCGGAAGAATGGACAGGGCCATGCATCCGACCCAGTCTTCAGGGATGAATGTCGGTCGCAACGACCCGTGCCCATGCGGCAGCGGGAAGAAGTACAAGCACTGCCACGGCAGGGCGGTTCGGAATCAGCCGGATCCCGAGGAGGCCGCCTGGCGCAGGCTTCGCGCCGCGCTGGACGGCTTTCCAACCATGATCCTTCGTTTCATCGGTCGGGTGTACGGACCTCACGCCATCGACGAGGCATGGGGGGAGTTTACGCTCTGGGAAGGCGACGAGCCGCGGTTCGATCCCGACTCCCCCGACCTCCAGGTCTTTCTGCCGTGGTTCTTCCACCAGTGGTCACCGGACGCGGCGGAGACGGATGTCACCGACGCCTCGCTGCACGACCGTTCCCCCACCCGCGTGCTGTTGGAGCGGAGAGGCCGACGGTTGGATCCGGCGCTCGGACGGCACCTCGAAGCGTGTCTCGCCGCGCCGTTCAGCTTTCACGAGATCATGAGCGTCGAGCCAGGGCGTGGATTCCGCGCCCGAGACCTGCTCCTCGGTGAGGAGCACGAGGTGATGGAGCGCTCCGCGTCTCGCCTGATGCAGGCGGGCGACCTCTTCTTCGGGCAGCTCGTCACATCCGATGGGATCACGTTGATGGAGGCGTGTTCCTCGCAATCGATTCCTCCCCGTCAGAAACTCGAGCTCATCGACCTGCGGGAGCGTATCGTCGGCGATGGACCTCCTATCTCTGCGGAGACGCTTCGGGATTGGGACATCGAGCTGCGGCAGGTCTATCTGGAACGCATGGATGCGTTGCGGAACCCCCAGCTACCGCGTCTCCAGAACACCGATGGCGATCCCATCGCATTCCACCGTCTCTTCTTCGAGGTCCCGTCGGCGCAGGAAGCGTTCGACGCCTTGAGGAGTCTGGCCTCCGACGAGACGGAGCGCGAACTGCTGGAGTCGGCCGATTTCGACGAAGAGGGAAGCCTGCAGAAGGTGGAGTTCGCATGGAAGAGGGCGGGCAACGCCGTTCACAACTCCTGGGAGAACACGGTCCTCGGCACCATCGAGATCGACGGCAGCCGCCTCGTGGCGAGCGTCAACTCAGTAATGCGGGCTGCACGACTGCGGGCACTCATCGGAGAACTGTATCCGGACGCTCGGGGCACGAGAACGGAAGTGGAGACCGTCGATGAGGCAATGGCCGCCCGCGCCGAAACCGCCGGCCGCGAAGAGGATCTGGACAAAGCGGACACGCCGTCTCCCGCCTTGATTCCGGAGGTACGGGCACGGATCCGGGAGATCATGGCCAAGCATTACGAGAACTGGGTCGATGAGGCCATCCCCGCCCTGGGAGGCCGGTCACCGATGGAGGCGGTGCAGGAGCGGAGTGGCAGGGAGAAGGTCGAAGCGCTGATCGCTCAAATCGAGCGCGACGGAGCGCGGACGGACCCGCCTCTCGACGACGCCGTCACCCGTAGAATGCGCGAGCGCCTCGGGCTCGCGGAGTGAAGTCAGGACAGGGCCACCCTACCCGGCCGGCCGCCATCACACCTCCAACGGGGTGTCGAGCTCAGCGGGGTGGTACGGCTTCGATGTGCGAGCGGACGTAGGCGGCCGTGATCCGGTCATCGGCGTCACCGGTCGCGATCTGCATGGTCAGGGCGTAGAGCTCCTTGCCCGGCACGTGGAGGGCATAGCCGTTCAATCGCAAGAACACGAGGGCGCAGGCGAGGCCGGTCCTCTTGTTCCCGTCGTTGAACCCCTGGGAACGAGCAAAGCCTACCAGGTAGGCGGCGGCCAGGTCCGCGAGGTCCGCCTCCTCGTCATAGGCCCATCGGTGGATGGGCCTGGCAAGAGCAGAGCGCACAACGTTCTGATCCAGCACGCCGTGCGCTCCGCCGAATCGTTCGATCTGCTGGGCGTGAATCGTCAGGAGCGTCGCTTCGGTCACCCATCGCGGCTCTTCCCGGGGCGGGCTCACGGCTCACTTCGCCAGTTCTCGAAACACCCCGTCGTACTCGGCCATGATCTCCTCGTGCGCGCGGGTCGCCTCTGCCAGGTCTTCCGAGTGGGGAACGACCCGGAACCCGCCGAGCCCATCCTCGATCCAGTCGAGTCGCTGCCCCGGCGGGATCCCCAGGCGACGGACCACCTCGGCGGGCACCGTGGTCACGATCGAGGCCCCCTGGGCTCGGGTGGTGCTCGAAAGTGTGGGCATCTCTTTTCTCCTATGTAACTAAAGTTACACTAACGTACTCTGGTTCTACGGGAAAGGTCAAGGATGTCCCGAAAGGAACGCCGAGGTCCCGCGTGCGTCGCGCCGTAGCGAACTCCGCGAGCATGTGCGTCGCATGGCCGATGGTGAAGACGGGGTGGTCCGGCGAGCGGGTCATCATCGAAGTTTCGTCAGCGCCGATCCCTTGTGCATCGCGATGTGATCGGTCTTATCGCTCTTGATTTCGTATTGGGGCTCGTCGCGACTCGCATGAACGATGTAGCTCTTGAACTTGGTGGGGGCCGTCACGACGCGCGTGATGTGGCCGCTCACTCGCCCGGCCTCGGAGTTCCACGAGACGTGGTCTCCGGGCTTGAACCGTCTGGACGTCATTGAATTCCTCCTCCTGGAGCCCGGCCGGCAACCGGCCGGCAACTCGATATCGTATACCCTAACCCGGCGTAGCCGGTACCAAACAGGATCTTGACTTTGGCGGTCGGCGGGGTGGAGATGATGGGATCGACCTCCTACTCCGGCGACTCCGATGCTCACCACGCGCTACGCCGACGACATCCGCGGCGTGATCTCCT
>JBBSOM010000068.1:0-8753 GCA_038259715.1 Longimicrobiales bacterium | reverse complement strand
GGGAGAAAGCACCCTCAGCAGGAATACATCCAGATCAACACCCGCAACATCCTGTTCATCTGCGGCGGCGCGTTCGACGGCATCGAGAAGATCGTGGAAGGGCGCATCGGGAAGCGGCGCATCGGTTTCGCGGGTGAGGGCGGGCTTCCGAACGGAGAAGGCAACATCCTCCAATACGTGGAGCCGGAAGACCTGCAGCGCTTCGGCTTGATCCCCGAGTTGGTGGGCCGCCTACCCGTCAGCGTGCACCTGGACAACCTCGACGAGGAGGCGCTGATCCTGATCCTGGAACAGCCCAAGAACGCGCTCGTGAAGCAGTACAAGAAGATGTTCGAACTCGAGGGCATCGGCCTGACATTCGACCGCGAGGCGATCCGCTCGATCGCCCGCAAGACCCTCGATCGAGGCACGGGTGCCCGGGGTCTTCGTTCGATCATCGAGAACGTGATGCGCGACATCATGTTCGAGCTGCCATCCCGCAAGGACGTACGCGAGGTCGTCGTCACGCCCGAGTCCGTGGAGACCGGCGTGCCGCCGCTGCTGGTCCTCCGTCCCGAAGAGCGCAAGCTGGAAGCCTGAGAAGACGCACCGGATGCCGACCCTTTCGCGGACCGAAGACCGAATCGAGGTTCCGGACCGCCTGCCGGTGATCGCCCTGCGCGACCTGGTCTTCTTTCCCTACATGGTCCTGCCGCTGCTGATCGGAAGAGAGCGGTCCGTGGCGGCCCTGTCCGAGGCCCACGACACCGACGGCCTCGTGCTTCTGGTGGCTCAACGCGACGCCTCGGTCGACGACCCGGGAAGTGAGGAACTCTTCCGGGTCGGAACGGTCGCCCGGGTGGTCCAGTCTTCGACGCTCCCGGACAGTACGGTCAGGGTGGTGCTGGAGGGTCTGGGGCGAGCCCGGATTCGCCGGCTGACGACCACCACGGCCGCGCTCCACGCCTCCGTGGAGTTGGTGGCGCCTTCCGAAGCGGACGCAGAGGACGCGCCGGCCGCGGAGCTGCAGGTGCTGGCGTCCGACGTCGTGCGCCTCTACGGTGAGTACGCGCGGCTCCACGAACGCATTCCGGACGAGCTTCCGGGAGTCCTCTCGGCCGAAGGCGACCGAACCCGGTTGGCACATCTGGTGTCGGGGCATGTTCTGCTGCCCCCTTCGGAGAAGCAGGAGCTTCTGGAAACGCCGGACACACGCTCACAGCTTTCGGCGTTGTGTGAGGTCCTCCGGCGCGAGGCTGAGCTACTACGCATCGAGGCCAAGTTGGATCGACAGGTCCAGATGCGGCTGGCCACCGACGAATTCGGACCGGCACTCAAGGCCGTCCACAGACCGTCGGCCCACCAGGAAGAGGACGACTGGGCCGAACTCGGCGAAGCGCTCCGGGCCGCCCCCCTTCCTTCTGCGGTGCGAGACAGGGCGGACCGGGAGATGGCGCGGCTCCGTCGCCTCAACCCCGTCGCACCCGAAGCCGCCGTCATCCGCACGTACCTGGACTGGATCGCGGCCCTGCCGTGGGCAGGACGGTCCGCCGACAACCTGGACGTGGCGCACGCGTCGGCCATCCTCGACGCCCAGCACTTCGGGCTGCAGGAGGTCAAGGAGCGCATTCTGGACCACGTTGCCGTCCTCTCCCTTGTGGAGGACATACGTGGGCCGATCCTGTGCCTGGTCGGCCCTCCGGGCGTCGGGAAGACTTCGCTGGGGCGGAGCATCGCCGAGGCTCTTGGTCGCGAGTTCGTGCGTGTCAGCCTTGGCGGTATCCGGGACGAGGCGGAGATCCGGGGTCACCGCCGCACCTACGTGGGGTCGCTGCCCGGCCGGATCATCCAGGGCATGCGGCGGAGCGGGACGACCAACCCCGTCTTCCTGCTCGACGAGGTCGACAAGCTAGCACGCGACTTCCACGGGGATCCTGGCGCCGCGCTCCTCGAGGTGCTGGACCCCGAACAGAACCGGGCGTTCACGGACCACTACCTCGAGGTGGAATACGACCTTTCGGACGTGCTCTTCATCGCGACAGCGAACACCCTCCAGGGCGTGCCGGAGCCGCTCCGGGACCGCATGGAGGTGATACGACTTCCCGGATATCTCGACACGGAGAAGAGGGAGATCGCCCACCGCTTCCTGTGGCCGCGCCAGGCCCGACGTCATGGGCTCGACCCGTCGCAGGTCTCGCTCTCACATACTGCCATCGACCATATCATCGACCGCTATACTCACGAGGCGGGCGTTCGGGAACTGGAGCGGCGCATCTCACGCATCGCTCGGAAGCTGGCGCGCATTGTCGCCGAGGGTGCCCCCGGTATCGGCACCGTCGAACCGGGACACCTGCGCGACCTGCTCGGGCCGCATGCGTACCAGCCGCCCGAGCGCGACGACGAATCCGAGCGCATCGGAATCGCAAACGGGCTCGCGTGGACCGCGGCGGGCGGCGAGGTGCTCAACGTGGAGGTGGCGGTGCTTCCCGGAACCGGGGACCTGCGGCTGACCGGAACGCTCGGCGACGTGATGAAGGAGTCCGCCCAGGCGGCCGTGACGTACGCGCGTTCGCGCTCGGGCCCACTGGGCCTGACGCCGCAGTTCCACGAGAAGGTCGACGTACACATCCACATTCCGGAAGGCGCCACTCCGAAGGACGGTCCATCCGCGGGCATCACGATCGCGGTGGCCCTGATCTCGGCCCTGACGGACACGCCCACGCGCGGTGACGTGGCGATGACCGGCGAGATCACGTTGCGGGGACGGGTGCTCGGCATCGGGGGTATCAAGGAGAAGGCTGTGGCAGCACTCCGGGGAGGCATCCGTACGGTGATTTTTCCGGCCTCGAATGAAGCCGACCTGGAGCTCCTGCCCCGGGAGGTGCTGGATCAGCTCCTGTTCGTACCGGTCCGCTCGATGGACGAGGTGATGGCGGCGGCGCTCGTCCGCACCCCACTGCGCGCAGAGGCACGGCCGGCGCCCGTCGGCGACCTCGGCATCGCGCTCCCCCACGGATGAAGATCCGCAGCGTCGAGTACGCCGGGACCATCGCGAAGCCGAACCAACCGGCTCCGGGGGACCTGCCCCAGATCGCCTTCTCCGGGCGATCCAACGTCGGCAAGTCGTCCCTGATCAACACGCTCCTGCGTCGTACCCGCAGCCATATCGCACGCGTATCCGCCACGCCCGGGAAGACGCAGGCGCTGAACTTCTACCGGGTCAACGACCGCTTCTTCCTCGTCGATCTCCCGGGGTACGGATATGCCCGCGCGCCTCGGGGCATCCGGGACGCCTGGGGAGAGCTGATCGAGTGGTATCTGGAGCAGCCCGACGTGGTCCGCGGTGTCGTACACCTGGTGGACGCGCGCCACCCGCCCACTCCGCACGATCTCAAGATGGTCGGGTACCTGGCGGATCTCGGTGTGCCGGCCCTCATCATCCTGACCAAGATGGACAAACTCAAGACCAGCGGACGAGCGCGCGCAATCGCGGACGCGACCGCCGCGCTGGCGCTCGACGAGGAACAGTTGGTACCCTTCTCGTCGAAGACCGGAGAAGGCCGTGACACGCTGCTCGACGCGCTCGATGGGTTGCTCACGCCTTCGGAACCGGCAGACGGGGACGACGCATGAGGCACGCGCTCCTCGCAGCCACGACTGCGGTGGTCGTGGGCGGGTGCGCCATCGCACCGGCTCCGACGCGGGTCGACGCGGGTCCTCTGCCCCCGCCCGGTTCGGGCACGCTTCGCCAGAACGAGATCACCATAGAACTGACCAGCGGCGCGCTCCGGATCAAGGTCACCCCGCTGGAAGAATCCGTGATCCGAACGACCGCCCCCGACACGTACCGCATGCTCTCTGGGCTGGCGGGCCGTTTCACGCCGGATGCCATCCGACGCACCGGTTCACCGTCGCCGACGCTCTTCGTCGTGTCGTTCTACTCCGACGACCCGGACGTGTCCTTCGTGCCCGAAGAGATCCAACTCATCGCCGAGGGGCGGCGTCTTCGCTCCGACGCGATCCTGCCCGTGACGACGACCTGGGGGAAACGCAGACTCGCGCAGCGGGAGACCGAGACGGCCGTGTACGCATTCGCATCCAGCGTGGACCTGGACTCGGACCTGACCGTCGTATACGGTCTGGTAGAAAGCCGCCAGTGGCAAACCATCCTGCCGAAGGTCCAGGCGGAGCGAGCCAAGGCGAGGGCGCGCGGGAAGGGCTGAGCCGCGGCGGGAAGGACCGCTGGAGTCCTGTCAGGCGTCGAGACCGAACTTCGAGATCTTCCGGTAGAGCGTTCGCTCGCCGATACCGAGCATCTCAGCGGCCTTTCGACGGTTTCCTGCCACGGAATCGAGCGCGGCCTGGATGGCGCTCCGCTCCATTTCGTCCATCGTGACCCCCGGACGAAACACGACGACGGGGTCGCCGCGACCCGGATCGGGGGCGGGTGCGCCGTCCATCGCGTCGCCAACGACGTCGGATACCTCGTTCCGGGTGGCGGGCGGTTCCGTGGCGCCGGATCCGGTCGGAAGCTCCCACGCGCTGAGATTCTCCCATGTGTGGCCCGGAGCGATCAGCCCGGTTTCACGACGGTATGCCTCGAACTCCCGACGTAGGTCGTCCATGTCGACGCGCAGGTTCACGAGCGTTCGGAAGACGAACTCCAGTTCAGGCCTTAGCCCCGGCCCGTCCACGGCGATGGCCGGGGACCGTGGGATCCGGGCCGGAAGCAGCGACCGTCCGCGCCCGTCCCTGAACTCAGGCGGGATATCACTGGCCTCGATCGTGCGGCCGGGCGCGAGCACCACCATCGACTCCACCAGATTTCGCAACTCGCGAACGTTGCCCGGCCACGCATAGTCGCGGAGGATCGTCATCGCGTCCGCCGAGATCCCCGCGAAGGTGCGGTCGTTGCGCTGCGACGCTTCCGTCACGAACGCCTCCACGAGAAGCGCCACGTCATCGCGTCGCTCACGCAGCGCGGGCAGACCGATGTGCAGGACGTTCAGTCGGAAATACAAATCCCGGCGGAATTCCCCGATCGCCACCAACTGCGGAAGCTCCTGATTCGTCGCGGCGATGACGCGCACGTCGACCCGGATCGACTTCTCACCTCCGACCCGGAAGAACTCGCGCTGCTCGAGCACACGCAGGAGCTTGGTCTGCGTGGCGAGGGGCATCTCGCCGATCTCGTCCAGGAAGATCGTGCCGCCCTCGGCAAGCTGGAACAGACCCCGTCGAGCGTCGATCGCCCCGGTGAACGAGCCTTTCTCGTGTCCGAAGATCTCGCTCTCGAGCAGGGTCTCGGACAGTGCCGCAACGTTCACCGCGATGAACGGCTTGTGGCGGCGCGGAGACAGGCCGTGGATTCCCCGGGCGACGAGTTCCTTCCCGGTACCGGACTCGCCGGTGACCAGGACGGTGGCCGAAACGGGCGCGATCTGGACCACCCGCTCGAGGACCTCGCGCATCGCATCCGTGGCGCCGACGATTCCGGTGATCTTCTGCAGCCGTCGCCGCTCGATGGCCAACCGGCCCACGGCCGCGACATCCGCCGCGCGGGTCGACGCGTCGAACACCTCGTCGAAGCCGGGTCGAAGCGCGGGAGGGAGCGTCCCTCCGGAGGCGATGGCGAACACGGGTGCGTGCAGTTCCTCCCGAGCCTGGCGGGCCAGCGCGCCTCCCCCGTCCGCGCCCCCTCCCGTGAGCACGAGCAGCACCACCCCCGGTTGGGTGAGCCGCTCGTCGGGCGTCACGAGATCGGTCCCGTACCCCGCGCGGGTGAATGCGTCGCGGAGCGCGCCGGCCCGATGCAGGTCGTGCGTGGAGATCAGGACGACGTCTTCCTTCATGCCCCCGCCCCTCCCGAGCCCGACGCCGGGTGCGGCGCGTCGTCGCCCCGTGTCAGCGCCACGGCGTGCTCTACGATTCCGCCGAGGACCTCCAGGCCGTCCCGGACACCCCCGATGCCGCCGGGCAGGTTGACCAGCAGCGTACGCCTCCGGACCCCCGCCACGCCCCGGGAGAGGGATGCGTGTGCGGTCTTGGCCACCCCCCGGCGACGGATCTCCTCGGCGATGCCCGGCGCTTCCCGGTGAAGGACCGCACGCGTCGCCTCGGGCGTCACGTCGCGGGGGGTAAGTCCCGTCCCACCCGTGGTGACAACGAGGTCGATCTCGAGGACGTCACACCACTCCAGCAGGACCGGGACGATCCGTTCCGTGTCGTCACCCACCACCGTGCGCGCCGCGACCGCGTAGCCACGAGCGAGCGCCCAGGAGGCGATCGCGTCGCCGCTGGTGTCGGCCCGCTCACCGCGGGCGCCAGCATCGCTGACCGTGAGGATCCCGACCTGCATATCTACCGTCGGATCGAGCCTTGCGTGTAGAACGGTGGGCGCTGAACGACCGCGTCCACCATCTTGCCACGCACGTCGATCTGCACTTCGGTGTCCGGCTTGGACAGCTCGGCGGGCACATATCCCATGCCGACGCCGTAGCCGAGGGAAGGAGCGACGGTACCGCTCGTGACCACACCGACCGGCTCGCCCCCGGATGCCACAGGGTAGCCGGGCCGGGGAAAGCCCTTACCGGTCAGACGAAAGCCGACGAGGCGGCGGGCCACGCCCGCCTCCTTCTGCATCGCGAGCGCGGTGCGGCCCACGAAGTCGCCCTTGTCCAGCTTGGTGATCCATCCGAGGCCGGACTCGAGCGGCGTATGCTCCTCGTCGAGGTCGTTGCCGTACAGGGCGTATCCGACCTCGAGCCGTAGCGAATCCCGCGCGCCCAGGCCGGCGGCGATCACGCCCCTCCCTTCGCCCGCGTCCAGAAGCGTACGCCAGATATCGACGGCGTTCGACGCATCGACGTAGAGCTCGAACCCGTCTTCACCGGTGTACCCGGTACCGGAGATCACGGCCGGTGCACCCTTCACGGTGCCTTCCATGAAGCGGTAGTACTTCACGTCGTCGACGTCGATATCGACCAGCGGCCGCAGAACCTCACGTGCGACAGGACCCTGAAGCGCGAGGAGCGCCGTCGCGTCCGAGCGGTCCTCCACTTCGACGTCGAGGTCTTCGCCCATCGTGCGGATCCACGCGAGATCCTTGGCGATGTTCGACGCATTCACGACCACCATCCAGTGGTCGGCGAAGCGGTAGATGATCAGATCGTCGATGACCCCGCCGTCCTCCAGGCACATCGCAGTGTACTGCGCCTGGCCGACGTCGACCCTGGAGGCGTCGTTGACCGTCACTTTCTGGAGCAGGTCCAACGCCTGCGGGCCCCGGAGCACGAACTCGCCCATGTGCGAAACGTCGAAGAGCCCGGCGGTCTCCCGAACCGCTTTGTGCTCCGCCGTGATGCCGGTGGGGTACTGGACGGGCATCTCGAAGCCGGCGAACGGCACGATCTTGCCACCCAGTGCGACGTGCTCGTCGAACAGCGGTGTGCGCTTCAGGAAGTCGGTCATGCCATGAGCTCCACGAGAATGGCTTTCTGGACGTGGAGGCGGTTCTCCGCCTCCGGAAAGATCCGCGACCGGGGTCCGTCGATCACTTCGGCGGTGACCTCCTCGCCCCGGTGCGCGGGCAGACAGTGCAGGAAGATCGAATCGGGTGCCGCGCGTTCCATGAGGCCCGCATCCACCACGAAGCCGCGAAACGCTTTCGCGCGGGCCTGGGCTTCCTCCTCCTGGCCCATCGAGGCCCAGACGTCCGTGGTCACCACATGGGCCCCCTCCGCGGCCTCGGCCGGATCGCGTGTCAACATCACGCTTCCGGCGGCGCGTGCGCGATCGAGGACGGCGGCATCCGGATCGTATCCGTCCGGGCACGCAAGCCGCAGCGTGAAGCCGAGCCGCCACGCCGCGTTGATCCACGAGTTGGCCATGTTGTTGCCGTCGCCGATCCACGCGACGGTGCGTCCTTCCACGTCGGCCCCGAACTCTTCCTGGATGGTCTGCAGGTCGGCCATGACCTGGCACGGATGAAGGAGGTCCGTCAGACCGTTGACCACCGGAACCCAGGCGTCACGGGCCAGCTCCTTCGCTTCCGCGTGCGCGAAGGTGCGGATCATGATTCCGTCCACATAGCCGGACAGCACCTTCGCGGTATCGCGCACCCCCTCGCCCCGCCCCATCTGGCTGTCGCGGTCGGAGAGGAAAAGTGCGTGCCCGCCGAGCTGGGTCATGCCGACCTCGAACGAGACCCGCGTGCGTGTGGAGCTCTTTCGGAAGATCATCGCCAGACTCTTCCCGGCCAGCGGATGGCCTCGCTCCTCGCCGGATTTCAACCGATGCGCACGCGCGAGCACCCCGAGCAGCTCTTCTTTCCGGAAATCCGGGATGGCGAGGAAGTCGCGTTTCTCAGAGGTCATCTCGTCCCTCGGAGGAGTGTCGTGGTGGACGTCGGGGATCAGAGGATGTAACGGCGCAGGTCCTCGTCCTCCGCGGTCTTCTTCAGCCGGTCGTGCACGAATTCCCGATCCACCACGAGCAGTTCGCTACCGATTTCGGGCAGACCGAACATCAGGTCTTCGAGCAATGTGGTCATCACGGTCTGCAGTCGACGTGCGCCGATGTTCTCCATGCGCTCGTTCAACTCGGACGCGATCCGGGCGATCTCCGCAACCCCGTCGTCCGTGAACTCGATGCTCGCGCCTTCGGTCCCGACGAGCGCCTGGTACTGGCCGAGAAGCGCGTTGCGCGGCTCACGGAGGATCCGCACGAAATCGGCTTCCGTGAGGTTCTTCAGTTCCACGCGGATCGGAAAGCGC
>JBBSOM010000067.1:0-8779 GCA_038259715.1 Longimicrobiales bacterium | reverse complement strand
CCGGCCTGACCGGCGCAGAGCGCGGGCCGCGCCCCCGCGAGCACCAGGCACAAAGCCAGGGCCTGCACCACGACGCCGAAGGGGCGCGGACCGGAGGCGTTGCGATGGTGCATGCGGGATATCCCGGGGAGGGTCGGTGGTCGTCTTGCGGAGGGTTGCCGGACGATCTATCTGTACAGTCGCTTTGTGCCCGCCCGCTGAAGCAGCGTCGCCCTCTCGAGCACGGCCGGAACAGCATAGACCCGGCCCCTCACCTGGATCTCACCTGTCCATCACCTGCCCGCGATTCGCGCGTGGCAGGCTGAGATTGCTTGCCTTGCCGTACGACCTATCCCTCCTCGGTTCCGTCGATCTGACCGGTAGCGACGGGCAGCCGGTCCTCTCGCTCCTGCACCAGCCGAAGAGGATCGCCTTCCTCGCGTACCTGGCGACCGCTCCCTCGGGCTCGCGCACCCGTCAGGAAGTGCTGGACCTCCTGTGGCCGGACGCGGACCGGGACAGGGCGCGGCATGCGCTCAGCCAGACCGCCTACTACGTCCGTCGCTCCCTGGGGAAGGATGCCCTCCTCAACGGGGGCGAAGCGCTCGCGCTGAACCCCGACGTGATCCACACGGACGTCTCGGCCTTCCGGCAATCCCTGGGCGCGGATCGACCCGCGGACGCGATCGCGCTGTACCGGGGGCAACTGCTCCAGGGCCTCCTCTTCGACGCCGACCCGGAGGTCGAGCGGTGGCTCGACGGCGCCCGTGAGGCGCTTCACCGGAAAGCGCTCGATGCCCTCGTCCTCCTCGCGCGTGAGGCGGAGGCGGCGGGCGACTTCGACGCGGCCGTGCGGTGGGCCGAGCACGGGGTCGCGCTTTCCCCCCTGCAGGAAGAACCCAACCGGTGCCTGCTCGCCGCCCTCATGGCCGCGGACCAGCCCGTGCGAGCCAGGCAGGCGCTCGAGCGGTTTCGCGAGCGCCTGCGTACGGAACTGGAGATGGAGCCGTCCGCGCAGACCGTGCAGATCGTCGAGGCGCCGGTAGTCGAGACGCCGGTCGTCGAGGTGCCGGCCCCGACCGCACCGGCCGCCGAGGACGACCGCGCTCCCGCCGCCACGCTCCCGGCAGGCAATGGGACCGTGGCGGATCCGGCGCCCGCTTCTCGGCCGGGCGCCCTCGCCGCGGGCCCCTCCAGGCCGGGCCGGTTCGCCCGCGGCCGATGGGCCGTGCGCGGCATCGCCGTGGCCGGCGTGGTCGCTCTGGCCGGCCTCGTCGGTGTGGTCGCCTGGAGCACCCGATGGGGCACGCCACCCGTCGGCACCGTTCCCCCCGTGACGCAGCGCGTGGGCGTCTTCCCCTTCACCTATCGCGGGCGGCCCGAACTCGCCTACCTCGCCGAGGGGCTCCCGGAGCTGCTCAGCATCAGCGCCGGTGGTCTGGCCGGCATCAGCACGGTCGACCCACGCGTGCTGGCCCGGAGCGTGGCGGGCGGCGACGGCTCACCCACGCCTGACGAGGTCCGGGGCATCGCACGCCGATACGGCGCGGGCCACTTCGTCGTCGGTAGCCTCCTGGAGGTCGGGGGTCACATCCAGGTCACGGCGGAGTTCCACGACACGAACCAGGGTCGCTCCGTGACCGTCTCGGACCGGGCCGAGCGCGAGGCCGACCTCTTCGGCCTGGTCGACGACATCGTTCGCAGGCTGGTCGCCGAGATGGCGGCGGCGAACTCCTCGCAACTCGTGAGCGCCGCGGCGCTCACGACCCACTCGCTCCCCGCGCTTCGTCACTTCCTGCAGGGAGAGCAGACCTTCCGCGCCGGCATGTTCCCCGACGCCATGGCGGCGTTCGACGCGGCGACGACGGAGGACTCCACCTTCGCGCTGGCCTTCTATCGCGGCGCCGTGGCATCCCTCTGGAGCGAGCAGTCCGACTTCGACGCCGCCCGAGCGAAGCTCGCGAAAGCACGGAATTACCGAGCGCGAGTCTCGGCACGGGAAGGCACGCTGTTCGACGCCCTGGGCGAGTTCCTCGAAGGCCACCTCCAGCGTGCGGAGACCCTTTACGAATCCGTGCTCGCGCAACAGCCCGAGAACCTGGAGGCGTGGTTCCAACTGGGCGAGACGCGCTTCCACTACGGTCCACTGGCCGGCCGGGACGTCACGGAGTCCGAGGAGGCCTGGCGCCGGATCCTCGCAACCTCGCCCGATAATCGCGCGGCCCTGATCCATCTGTCCGCGATCGCGGCTCGGAAGGGAGACCCCGGTCTCGACACACTCGAAGCCCACCTGACCGCGTCCGGCGGCGATTCGGCGATGGTGCCGCAAATCCGTGCGCTACCCGTCTTTTCGTCGGGGTCGGAAGCCGAGCGCGTCGCGTTCCTCGCGGAAATGGGGCGCCTGCCCGCGGACGCCGTCGCGAGCACCGCGAGCTACGTCGCACGCTTCCTCCATGACATGGCGGCCGCCGAACGGATCGCCGGCGTCCTCACGGCTGACACGAGGTCCGCCGCCGACCGCGCCGAGGGATACGGCATCCTGGCCTTCCTCGCGGTGGCGCGAGGGAGGGTGCGGGCAGCGGACAACGCGCTCGCGGCGGAGGCCGTCCTGGACCCGGGCACGGCGGAACTCCATCGCCTTCTCCTGGCCGCCATCCCGGCCGTGTCGGTCGAGCGCCGGGCGGGGGGAGAGCCGCTGCTGCTCCCGCTGGCCCTGACGGCGCCGTCCGCTTCACCCATGCCCGTGCACGTCGACGGATCCGCACGTTCGGCCCTGCTCGTGTACGGCCGGGCGTTGTCCTACGCGAGGGCGGGCGGTGAGGACGGCGCCCTGCTCGCGGCCGCGCGTTCGCTGACGGAAGGCGCCACCCCGCCCTCCAGATCCTTCCCCGCCGCGCTCGCCCATGCCCTCACGGCCGAGCGCTACCTGGCCCGCGGCGAGGACGACGCCGCACGGCAGGAGCTCGCGACGATTTCCTCGGTCGATCGTTGGTACGAGCTCCTGAGGGCATCGTGGCTCTGCTCGCTCGTGAGTGAACGCTTCCTGCTCGCGGAGCTCGAGATCCACCGCGGCGGATCCGAACGCGCCCGAGGTGTCCTCGAGTCCCTCGTGGAAGCCTCCACCGCCGAGGTTCCGTACCTCGGGCCGAGCCTCGTGCGTCTCGCCGAGATCCGGGAGCGAGACGGCGACGTGGAGGGCGCGCGCGAATCGTACCGGAACTTGCTCGACCTCTGGTCCGAGGCGGACCCGGGCTTCGCCCCCGTGCTCGCCGAGATCCGGACTCGGATCGAAGCCCTCCCCGAAACGAACGAAGGAAGCTGAGCCTGCCATGAAGCCCAAGCACATAAGCCTCCGCAATTTTCTCGCGCTTGGCCTCCTGGCCTGCTGGTCGTCGTCGACCGGGGCCGGCACTCTCGCGGCGCAGGACGGCCGGGCGCTCCTCCTCGACCCGTCGAACGCGGAGTGGAAGCAACCGTCACCCGCCGTCTGGTACGCGCGCTTCGAGACGTCCCGGGGCGACTTCGTCGTACGCTGCGTACGCGCGGACGCGCCGAACGGGTCGGACCGCTTCTACAACCTGATCCGCCTCGGCTACTACGACGACGTGCGCTTCCACCGCGTGCGTTCGGGCTACATCGCGCAGTGGGGCCTGCACGGGAGTCCTGCCGTCAACGCCGCATGGCTCGGCGCCGCGTTCCCGGACGATCCGAAGTATGGGAGCAACGTGCGCGGCACGTTCGCCTTCGCCCGCGATACCGTGCCCGGCACGTCGAACACGCAGATCTTCGTAAACCTGGCCGACAACCTCCGCAACGACCGCGACCCCTTCGCCGTCTTCGGGAAGGTGATCGAGGGGATGGAGGTCCTGGACAGCCTGTACTCCGGTTACGGTGAGGAGTCCGGAAGCGGCGTGCGGCAGGGTCGCCAGGGGAAGATCATCGAGGGCGGAAATGCCTACCTGGACGACGCGTTCCCGCGCCTCGACCGGCTGATCCACGCGGAGATCGTGGAGAGCCCCGACCGGGGTTGAGTGCGGCCGTCACGGCTCTGGTGGCAATTTCGCTGGTCGCAGCAGGCGACATCCATGGTGCCGTCATGGTCGTCGGAGTGATTCTTGGTGGGTTGTTTGCGGGTAGAGGAGTTCCGCGCCGCCCCGGCGCCGGGGTATCTTGGGGATGACCCCCACCACGGGACCGTATGACCAGCGAGACCAAAGAACCAGCGATCCCTCAGGAGATCCAGGGCTACTTCTGGGAATACGATGCCGACGGCCTCTCCTGGGAAAGCTCTCGCCATACGATCACGTTGCGTCTCCTTCAGGCCGGCGGGTTGCAAGCGACACTCTGGCTGAGGGCTCAGCTGAGCGATGAGGAGATCCGCGCGTTCATTGTGCGTCGTCGCGGGCGAGGAATCGACCCGCGCCGCCTCCGCTTCTGGGCGGTCCTCGTTGGACTACCAACGGGCCAGGTGGATGAGTGGATCGCGACCGCGCGGGAGAATCCGTGGTATCAGAGGACGCGCTCTTGAACCTGCACGCTTCCGTGATGCCGCCCGCCCAACGCGCGCTCTTGCAACGCCTTGGAAGTCTCGCGTCCGAACGCGGCTTCTACCTGGCCGGTGGCACGGCTATCGCCGTCCATCTTGGGCATCGGCGATCCGTGGATCTCGACTGGTTCACGAGCAACATGATGGGCGACCCGCTCGATCTTGCCAGAGACCTGCGCAGAGCCGGCATCGATCTCGACGTACGAGGGACGGAACTGGGGACGCTCCACGGCGTGGCAGAGAACGTGAGTCTGAGTTTCCTGGAGTACCACTATGATGCTCTGGGGTCCCTGCAGGAGTGGCCTGAGTACGGCTGCCAACTGGCCGCTCTCGAGGATCTGGCATGTATGAAGCTCTCGGCCATCTCCGCTCGCGGCGCCAAGAGGGACTTCATCGATCTCTACGCACTTGGTCGGGAGACCTTCACGCTCTCGGACATGCTCGCCCACTACCAGCGAAAGTTCGACATCCGCGACATCGGGCACCTCCTCGCCTCTCTGACCTATTTCGACGACGCGGAGGCTGAGACCATGCCCCACATGTTCTGGGACGTGTCCTGGGAGGAAGTCAAGGGAACGATGGAGCAACGGGTACGCGACTTCATCAGGCAGCGATCTCTACCTGCCCACAGGCCCGTTCAGTAACCGCGGGCCTCTCCATTGTGGCGGGGGTCCGCCACGGCGATCCACTTCCCGTCCCGCCGCACGATCATGTAGATGCGGGCGTAGCCAGGCGCCACCGCCGTAGGCTCCCACCCCATGCCCCTGGCCCCTTCGAGCGCGCCGGCGGTGAAGCCGATTTCCATCTGCACCGTGCTGGAAGCCGGGTTGGAGAAGAGCCTCGGCATGCGCACGGCATCCAGGGGGTCCATCCCGTAGTCGAGCACATAGACCATGGTCTGCACGATGGTGGGCTGGATCAGACCGCCCCCGGGCGCCCCGACGACCATCTCCACCTGCCCGTCCTTCAGCACGACCGTCGGCGCGATGGTGGTGCTGCGGGTCCGCCACCGGGACAGCGAGGGTGCATGTACGTTCTCGAGGGTGAAGAAGAACCCCGAGTCATTCAGGAAGAAGCCGGAGACGCTGGCTCCGGACCCGAAGACCGTGCTGTTGGTCTGGGTGAGCGCCACGGCGTTGCCTTCGCTGTCCACGATGGACATGTGCGTGGTCTCTCCGCCCTCGTGGGCAGCTTCGTCGTTCTCCGGTTGCTGGTTCTCCTGGGGTGAATCTGCCGGAATGACCGGAGTGGCCTCGTAGGGTTTCAGGGCGGCACAGGCGGGGCTGGGCGCGGCTCCATCGAAGGGGGTGGGATCGCCGGGCGCCAGAGGGCTGGCGACGGCGCCTTTGCCGACCAGCGCGGAGCGCTCCCGGGCGTAGTCCTCCGACACCCTTCCCGCAGCGGGCACGGGCGTCCAGTTCGGGTCTCCGTTGCCACGGTTGTCCGCCACACCCACGCGGAGCGCGGAGGCAAGGACGTCCAGCGCCCGCGGCGACTGGGTCGGGAGGCCCAGGGCCGGAAGGTCGAACGGCTCCATCAACTCCAGGGTCTCGAGGACCTGGGCACCGCTCTGGGGCGGCGGGGCCGACAGCAGAACGCGGCCTCGGTACTCGGAGCACAGCGGTCGCTCCCATTGGACCTTGTAGCCCGCGAGGTCCGACAGTGTGGCCGGGTTGCCCCCGGCGTTGAGCGTCTCGACGACGCGCCGGGCCGTCTCGCCCTGGTAGAAGCCCGCGGCCCCGTCTTCCGCTACCCGCCGAAGGGCAGCGGCCAGTTCGGGGTTCTCGAGTCGATCTCCAGGAGACAGCGGCTTCCCTCCCGGCCAGAGCAGCTGTCGGGAGGCATCGAAGCGGAAGACCTTGGCCGAGTCCTCGAGGATGAAGTCCGCCAGCACCTGGTTTACCGGGTACCCCTGCTCGGCCAGCCGGATGGCCGGCGCCATGACCTGAGCGCGCGGCAGACGGCCGAAGCGCTCATGGGCGGCGAGGAGGCCTGCCACGTTGCCCGGGATCCCGACGATGCGCAGGTCGCCCGGCTTGGGCCTCCCGGTCGCTATGCGTCCGGCGTCGAACGCCGCCTGGTACGTATCCGCGTTCTGGGCCGCATAGAAGTCGATGTACTCCGCCCGCCCCTCTTTCTGCAACCAGATGGTCATGGCGCCGCTTCCCCCCATACCCGACATCTGCGGCTCCACCACGCCGATGGCGAAGGCCGTGGCCACCGCGGCGTCCACCGCGTTTCCTCCGGCTTGCAGAATGGATACGCCGGCTTCGCTGGCCAGGGGGTTCGCGGAGGACACCGCCCCGTGCTCGGCGACCACACGGCGTCCGGTGTCCGGCGGGGCTGTGGGAGCAAAGCCGCCGGGCGACGCACAGGCCGCCAGGAGAACGGTGAGAACGAAGCAAGACCGAACAGCCTGAGGCATGGTGCCCTCGCAGTTGGGGGCCGAGGCCGGTAGACGGAGCCACCGCGACCTCGTCGGATGTCGACTTTCGGCAGAAGATAACCCCCTCCGATCATCACCGGCCACGAAGCCCACGGAGGGTGCGCGCGTGGGGTGCGACGGGTTCAGCGGAAGGGTTCAGCGGAAGGGCCTGAGCAAGGGTCCGGCGGAAAGGCGCCGGCGCCGTCGCCGGTCAGACGCTCAACACCTTGCCCGGATTCATGATGCCCTGCGGATCCAGCGCCTGTTTGATGGAGCGCATGAGGGCGAGCTCGACGGGGTCCTTGTAGCGCACGAGTGCATCACGCTTGAGTTGGCCCACTCCGTGCTCGGCGCTGATCGAACCGCCTACGGCATGGACGCTGTCGTGCACCACTTCGCCGACGGCATCCTGGCGGGCCAGCAGGTCGGCTTCGGTCCAGTCGCCGCCACGAGCCACGTTGTAGTGCAGATTGCCGTCGCCCAGATGACCGAAGATCACGAAGTGGACCCCCGGGAAAGCCTGCTGCAGGGCGCGGTTGGTTTCACGCACGAAAGCCGCCATGCGCGACACGGGAATCGACACGTCATGCTTGATCGCCTTGAAGGATTTTTTTTCGGCCAGCGGGATGCTTTCGCGCAGATGCCACAAGGCGTTGGTCTGTGCCGTGGAGCTCGCGATCACCGCATCCTTGACGCAACCGGACTCGATCGCTTCGCCCAGCACAGTCTCGAAACGTTCCCGCGCGTGCACCTCGCTTTCGCTGTCGGACAGTTCCAGCAAGGCATACCAGGGCAGCGCCGCCGCGGCCCCTTCAAAGGGTAGGCGTTGCTGAGGAAAACAGCGCGCCACGTCCTGCAGGCAGTCGCCGGCCATCAGCTCGAAAGCCGTAAGCGAGGCACCCAACCCATGGCGAGCCAGGGTCAACAGGGCGATCGCATCTTCCACTGAAGACAGCGCCAGCAGCGCGGTGCAGCGCGCGACCGGCAGGGCAAAGAGCTCGAGCGTGGCGGCGGTGATGATCCCGAGCGTGCCCTCGCTGCCGACAATGAGGTCGCGCACATCGTAGCCGGTGTTGTCCTTGCGCAGCCCGCGCAGACCGTGCCAGATGTCGCCCTGTGCGGTGACCACTTCCAGACCGAGCGTGAGCTTGCGCATCGTGCCATAGCGCAGCACCTGGGTGCCGCCGGCATTGGTGGCGAGGTTGCCGCCGATGGTGCAACTGCCCTCGGCCGCCAGACTGAGCGGGAACAGGCGTCCGGCATCGCGCGCGGCCTCCTGGACCACCTGCAGCACGCAGCCGGCCTCGACCTCCATCGTGTCGTTGTCCAGGTCCAGAGAGCGGATGCGGTTCAGGCGCTGGAGGCACACGACCACGGCGCGCGCCGAACCATCGGGCGTGGCGCCGCCGCACAGGCCGGTATTGCCGCCCTGCGGCACGACCGGCACACCCGACCCGGCGCACAGGCGGACCACGGCAGCGACCTCCTCGGTCGATCCCGGACGCACCACCGCCAAGGCTTTACCGCTGTAGCGTCCGCGCCAGTCCGACAAGTACGGTGCTGCATCGTCGTCCGTCAGCACCTGTTGCTCGCCCACGGCAGCCCGCAAGGCATCCAGGAAACTCATGATCTACCGATTCCGTTGGTCATGTCGGTGAATTGCAGACCCGCATCCTCGACCCCCGCCGCCTTGCCCGGTTCCGTGTGTCCCCAAACTGCCATCCGCGCGCCCTTCCCTCTTGCATACTGTCCCATCCGGAGACGAGCCGGGTCCATCTTGTTAACCAGTAACGCGAGGGTTGACTACATGCATATATGCATGCATGCAT
>JBBSOM010000066.1:0-8945 GCA_038259715.1 Longimicrobiales bacterium | reverse complement strand
GAGTACGGGATGGGCCTGCGCTCGGTGGTCCTGGGCCACGCGCACCCCAGCGTGATCGCGGCCGCCGCCGCCCAGATGCGGAAGGGCACGAACTTCGTGCGGCCCGCCCGCATCGAACTGGAGTGCGCCGAGGCGTTCCTGGATCTCGTCCGCGGGGCCGAGATGGTCAAGTTCTGCAAGAACGGTTCGGATGCCACGACCGCCGCCGTCAAGCTCGCCCGGGCTGTGACCCGTCGCGACATGGTCGCAATCTGCATCGACCAGCCCTTCTTCTCTACGGACGACTGGTTCATCGTTTCGACGCCGATGGACGCCGGAATTCCCGAGGCCTTCCGCAACCTGACGACGCACTTTGGATACAACGACATCGAGAGCGCGCGCGAGATGTTTCGGCGGCACAAGGGACAAGTCGCGTGCCTGGTGCTCGAGCCGGCCAAATACGAGGAGCCGGCCGATGGATACCTCGAGGCGCTCCGGGAACTCTGCCACGAGGAGGGGGCTCTCCTCATCTTCGATGAGATGATCACGGGTTTCCGGTGGCACGCGGGCGGCGCGCAGACGCTCTATGGCGTGACCCCCGATCTCTCGACCTTCGGGAAGGCCTTCGGCAACGGCTTCGCCATCGCGGCCCTGGCCGGGCGTCGTCGGTTCATGGAGCGCGGGGGGTTGGACCACGACGATGAACGCGTGTTCCTGCTCTCGACGACACACGGCGCCGAAACGCATGCGCTCGCCGCCGCGCTCGAAGTGATGCGGATCTTCCGTGAGGAGCCGGTCGTCGAGACGATGGAACGCATCGGGGGCAGGCTGCGGGAGGGTATCCTGGCCGCGGCTTCCCACCATGGGGTCGAGGACCATGTGAAGCCGCTCGGGCGGCCCCAGTGCATGGTCTTCACCACGTTCGACGGAGAGGGGAAGCCGTCCCAGCCGTTCCGGACGCTCTTTCTGCAGGAAACCCTGCGGCGAGGGCTGCTCATGCCGTCGCTCGTTCTGAGCTACGCCCACACCGAAGAGGATGTCGACCTGACCATCGGCGCGGTCGACGAGGCACTGGAGGTCTATCGGCGGGCATTGGACGAGGGCGTGGACAAGTACATCGACGGACGCCCCATCGCTCCGGTCATGCGCCGCTACAACCGGATGGACACCACGTGAAGGTCATGCTCTTCCACGGGGGTTGAGGTGGCCCCTTGAGCCCGATCGCGGAGCCCGAACCACCGCAGCGCTCGACGGGAACATCCACCCGGCCCGCAGCCCTGCGCGTCGGGCTGATCGGCCAATATGGATCGGGCAATCTCGGCGACGTCGCGATCCAGCGCGCGATGGTGATGAACGTCCTGGCTCGTGTGCCGGACGCCCACTTCGTCGGCATATCCGGCAACCCGAAGGACACGCGCGCATTTCTCGACGTGGACGCATTCCCTTTGGATCCGGAGAACCGCGAGGGTTCGACGCGGGGGCGGATCGGAGGGCGGATCCGGCGGACGATCTCGCGTGCGATCGACCGGGCGCGACATCTTCGTCAGAGTTGGCGTCTGCTCCGGAGCCTCGACCTGCTCGTCGCGTCGGGCGGTGGCCAATTGGACGAGTTCTGGGGAGGGCCCTGGGGATACCCGTTCACGCTCTGGAGGTGGACGCTGCTCGCCCGATGGGCCGGGTGCCCGGTGGCCTTCGTGAGCGTCGGAAAGTGTGATCTCAAGTCCGCCATGGGACAGAGGTTCGTGCGGGGCGCGCTGTCGCGAGCCCGGTACCGATCTTTTCGGGATGAGCAGACGCTACACGCCGTCGAGGCGCTCGGTGTGCGCGGCCCGAACTCGGTGGTGCCCGATCTCGCCTTCAGCCTTCCGCTGCCCGATGACCGCGAGCGGCATCCGGGCGGGAGCGCGCTAACAGTCGGCTTCAGCCCCATCGACGCCCGGTGTTGGACCACCGAGGACGACCCCACCTACCACACCTATCGCCACGCGTTCACCCAACTGGCCGCGCAAGCCGCGCGCTGCGGACACGAGGTCGTCCTCTTCCCTTCCTCTCTCAGCATGGACGCGCGGCTCCTGCCTGCCATCGAAGGCGCGGTGCGGGCGGAAGCGGGCGCGGACGCCGCGATCCGCGTGCGGTGCGCCGTGGTTGGATCCATCGAGGATCTGCTGGCTACGCTTGCGGAAACGGACATCGTGGTCGCGTCCAGGCTCCACGGTGTCATCCTCTCGCATATCTTCGCTCGTCCGGTCCTCGCGCTTTCGTACCATCCGAAGGTTACAATCCATATGAGCGAGATCGGGCAAGCGGCGTACTGCATCGAGATGGGAGACATCGAGATCACCCATCTGCGGGAGTCCCTTCGCCGGATCGAGGAGACACGCACGGATATCCGACACCACCTTCAGCTCGAAATCGAGCGGGCGCGCGCCGACCTCGATGCCCAGTACGACCGCATCGTCGACCTCTGCAACCCGAGCGGAGTCCCTGGAACGTGACCGGGTCCATCGTCGCCGCGACGCGCGAACTGTATCAGTGGCGCGAAGTGCTCTGGATGATCACCTACCGTGACATCCGGATCAAATACAAGCAGTCGCTCATGGGGTTCATGTGGGCGCTGCTCATGCCGTTGCTGATCACGGCCGCCGGCGTGCTCGTCAAGTACTCCTTCGCGGTGGTATCCGGCGACACATTCGACCCCGCCAGCGCCGGGTCGGTCGTACTCAAGTCGGTGCCCTACGCCTTCTTCGTCGCGTCGATACGGTTCTCCTCGGCGAGCCTCGTATCAAACGCGAATCTCGTCACGAAGATCTACTTTCCCCGCGAGATCTTTCCGGTCGCATCGATCCTCTCGCAGCTCTTCGACTTCCTGATCGCATCGGTCGTACTGGTCGCCGTGCTCGCGATCGCGGGCGTCGGTTGGTCTCCGACGCTGGTGTGGGTACCCGTCCTGGTCGTCATCTTGATCGGACTGGCTCTCGGTATCGGGATCATCCTCTCGGCGGCGAACCTGTTCCTGCGTGACGTGAAGTATCTGGTGGAAGTATTCCTGATGTTCGCCATCTTCGTGACACCGGTCTTCTACGAGGTCGACATGTTCGGGAAGTGGGCCCCGCTTCTCATGCTCAACCCGGTCGCGCCGGTTCTCGAGGGCCTGAACGAATGCGTGGTTCTGGGCCGGACGCCGGACCTCGGGTGGACGCTCTACGCCGCCTTGTTCGCGCTGTTTTCGCTCACCGCGGGCGTGGCGCTCTTCAAGAAGCTGGAGCCGGCTTTTGCCGAGAGTATCTGAACGAAGATGACCGATTCCGCCATCACCTTCGACCGTGTTGCCAAGCGCTTCCGCCGTGGGGAGTTCCACGATTCACTGCGCGATCTCATTCCCGCCCTCACGAAACGGCTCTTCTCCAAGCGGAATCCGGAAGAGCTCGCCACAGGCGAGTTCTGGGCGTTGCATGACGTCTCCTTCGACATCGGACGAGGCGAAGCGCTCGGGCTCGTCGGCCGCAACGGCGCGGGCAAGAGCACGGTCCTCAAGCTGATCAGCGGAATCCTCAGGCCGAATCTCGGTTCGGTCACGGTCAACGGCAGGCTGTCCGCACTCATCGAAGTGGGCGCGGGCTTCCATCCGGATCTGACCGGACGAGAGAACGTCTTCCTCAACGGAACGATTCTCGGAATGACGCGGCGTGAGATCCGCGCGAAGTTCGACCAGATCGTGGACTTCGCCGGTCTCGCCGACTTCATCGATACGCCCGTGAAGCGCTATTCGTCGGGGATGTACGCCCGACTGGGCTTTGCCGTGGCGATCCACGTCAATCCGGAGATCCTCCTGGTCGACGAAGTCCTGAGCGTGGGGGATTACGTCTTCCAGAAGAAGTGTCTCGACCGGATGCAGACGATCACCGAGAGCGGCACCACGGTCCTGTTCGTATCCCATAATCTCCGTGCGATCCAGGCTCTCTGCCCGCGCAGCATCCTCATCGAGGGTGGACAGGTCGTCCACGACGGCAAGACGCGGGAAGTGACCAAGCAGTATCTCGAGCGCGGGACACTCGGTGCCGCCGCCGAGAAAGGCGCGGCAGCGGTCTCGATCACGGACATCCGGGTCACGACCGGGGACGGGCCCTGCTACGACTTCGACTCGGGCCAGACGGCACGGGTTGAAGTCGAGGTCTCGGCCAATCGACCCGTCGAGAACCTGGCCGCTTCGATCGAGTTCAAGGACGACAGCCTCTATCCGATCTTCACGATCTCGACCGAGCGCCTCGGCCACGAGCCTGTCGACCTCGCGGCCGGCGAGACCTGGCGCATCGGATTCGACATCGACCTGCACCTCGCTACGGGGATCTACCATCTCGGGGCGAAGGTCTACGAGTTCGATGCTTCATCGGGGCGCGGCCTGATTCCGATCGACCAGCGCTTTCCGGCCCTCTCGATCAGCGTGGTGAGCCCCCATGGGGTGCTGGGCGTGGTCGACATGGAACCGCGCGTCGTCGAACTCTCGCCATCGTCGGGGGCCATCCCCGGGAGCTGACATGGGCGAACCCTGCGTCTCGATCGGGCTCCCCGTCTACAACGGCGAAGAGTATCTGCGCGTCGCGCTCGACTCGCTGCTCGAGCAGACCTATCCGGATTTCGAGGTGATCGTCTCGGACAACGCGTCGGACGACGCGACCGAGTCGATCTGCCGCGACTATGTCGCTCGCGATCCGAGGCTTCGCTACAGCCGTCTGGAGACGAACCAGGGAGTCGTGGTCAACAGCAACCGTGTGTTCGAGATGGCGCGCGGCAGGTATTTCCGGTGGGCCTCGCACGACGACTTCACCGCGAAGGATCATCTGGGCCTCTGCGTCCGCGCGCTCGAGCGGAATCCCGACGCCGTGCTCAGCTATACATGGACGGCCACCGTGGACGCGGCCGGCAACGTGTTGCAAGAGGATCCCGAGACGGAGGGACTGGATTCGTCCTCGATCGCCGAGCGCTACGTCACCTATCTCGATAAGTGCGGCTGGTGCAATTTCCCGTATGGGCTCATCCGATCGGCGGCGCTCCAACGGACGCGACTGTTCCGCGATCACATCGGGTCCGACCACGATCTGATGCTCGAGCTCCTGCTGCAGGGCCCGTTCGCGCCGGTTCCCGAGTTCAAGTTCTTCCGCCGTATGCACGCGGGAGCGGCCTCGGCGCTCGACAAGGAGGCGTTGGCCGAACACTACGGGCACGCCGCCAGAGAAGCCGGATGCGACATGAATACCTGGAGAGTCCTTGGACATCGATTGGCGACGTCTCTCCGATCCTCCGCGCCCGTCGGCGATCGTCGACGCATCGTCGGGCGCCTGCTTCGGGGGGCCATGTGGGACCGCGACGACCTCACGAGCGAACTCATCGAGTGTCTGAGGCTACCGCTCCGTTCACGCGCCCGATCGGGGTGATCCCGGCGACCGGACTCGACTCCGTGCCCCGGTAAGTCGGATGCCGCCTGCGAGATGTTTCTTCGAGGCAGGGCTGCGTTCAGCCGTCGAGGAGGTCGGTCTCGAGCAGTGCCTTCGCGGCCTGCGCGACGACCCCGAACTCGAGTCCCGACCGCTCCGCGATGGCCAACAGGTCGCGGGATCCGTCCGCTTGGTTCAGCACCCAGAGGAGCGCGGCTTCGCGTTGAGCGGCGGGAAGGCCGCCGACGCTCTTGAAGAGGCCGCGCCGACCGAGTTGGGGCTCACCCTTCGGCTTGAGGCGGCGGTAGGTGCGGTTACCCTCGAGAACCTCTACGACGGCCAGCAAGCATTGGAGGCTGTCCTCGAGGCATTCCGGGACCACGAAATCGAGGTTGTCCGCGCTCGTGTGATACTCCGGGAACCGGCCGTGCGGCGTCCGCATGAGGCAGCCTACGTCGCGCGCGATGCCCGGGGAGTTGTACTGGCGCTCGTCGTAGCCAAGTGGGGAGAAGTCCTCGATGGCGTGCGCGGCACCGGAATGGTGCAGTACGTGGGCCACGGTGCGATCGATCTCCGCGTCGCCCCGGCGGGTGCGCTTGTACGTCATCGGGCCACGGTCTCCGACGCAGGTCAGCACCAACCCGCCCCGCAACCGCTCGAGTCGATCCTCGTTCCTCGCGAGCCATGTGATCGCCCCGATCGTTCCGGGTGCAAAAACGAACCGGTAGGACCAACGACGGGGGACCCGGGCGAGCGCCCGAGCCAACTCCACGGCGACGGTGATTCCCGACAGGTTGTCGTTGCACAGGGCGGGGTGGCAGACGTGAGCCGAAAAGAGGTACTCCTCGTCGCTCTCACCCGGAATGAGCAACTCGCCGTACGTCAGGGAACCATCACCGAGCGTCGCATCGACGTGGACCTCGTAGTCGCCCGGGGGCAACGCCTCGCGCACCCGATGCGCCAGACAGAAACCCCAGGTCTCCCGGTAATAGGAGGTGCGGTACGGGATCCAGTCCGGATGATCCGGAAGGGAGAAGAGGTGCTCATCCAACTCGCTCCGGGACACGCGCGCGTCCACAGGCGTGCTATAGCCGAGAATGTGAAGGCTGGAGTCCCGCACATCTACGACCTTCTTCCCGTCGGGCCCCTTGACCCAGGCCTCCTTCAGGTTCCACTCCCGCGGTGCGGTCCAGTCGAACACGGGAGTTCCTGTAGGGACCTCGTGGATGACGAGTGGGATCTCCGCCTGGAGTTGCCTGAGTGTGGCGCGCACTCCGTCGCCGGTCAGACTGCGCGGGATCGGATAGAGGTCGGCTATCCTATTCCACATCCGCTCGCCGGTGCTCACCTGGATGGCCACCGTAGGTCGTTCTCCGAGATCACGGCTACGGGCAACGGCCACTCGATCCCGAACAGCGGAGCATCGTACCGCAACCCGCGCGCCTCCTCCGGGGCGTAGAACTCGCTCATCAGATAGAGGATCTCGGTGTTGTCCTCGAGCGTCTGGAATCCGTGTGCGCATCCGGGAGGAACGAAGACGCTGAGGCGGTTCTCGGCGCTCAGCTCGACTCCGAGCCAGCGGCCGGAAGTCGGTGAGTCCGTGCGAACGTCGGCGACCACATCGAACAGGGAACCGCGGATGCACCGGACGACCTTGGCTTCCTGCTTCGGAGCCTGCTGCCAATGCAGGCCGCGCAGCGTCCCCTTCTTGCTGTTCAAGGAGATGTTGCACTGGACGACCGCCGGCTCCAGGCCGTGCGCCCGGAACTCGTCCGCGCAGAAGCTCCGCGCGAAGAAACCACGTTCGTCTCCGACCGGTTCGAGTTCGACGACGAAAGCACCAGACACCGGCGTCTCGCGGAACTTCATGCCTTGCCAGGCCTCCGGGAATTGGCCCCGTCCACGTGGCCCATCTCCGCGGGGGGCTTCAGTTGGCGGAGGCAGGCGAACGGAATTTATTGCAGCATATCTGAAGTGAGCCTTGTGCGCCAGCGCGGCCTGCCCAAAGACAGCACCGCAGGAACGACTGCGGAGCGCCGCGCTATTCTGCATCCAGGACGAGGATGCGCTCCCCGGGCCAATCGAAGGACTCCGTGCCCCGCTTCTGGCCCGGCGATCCGCTCACCGGCGCGAATGTCCCCCCGGTCGTGTCATAGAACCGGGCCCGCTTGCTGCTTGGATCGAGCGCGGTCATGTCTACGGTCACGGACCCCCTGTCCGACCTCCAGATCATGGCGAAGCTCCCGTCGCTCGCGACGGCCGGAACGACCCGCGACGTGCCACTGCCGAGATCCGTCGTCACCAGCGAAGAGCCCGCCGCGGGCTCGAGCTTCCACCAAGCATACGCGTCGAACAGCGCCTTGACGTGCGTCATCTGCTGCGTGGCGCTGGTGCCCAACCCATCCTTCAACGCGGCGGCAGCACCCTTCCCGCCGTTGGCGTGGGGCTCGCCAAAGCCCCAGATGGGGTTGTTGCCGAAGAGATGACCACAGCCGCCGCCGAGTATGGCCGTGTATGCCTGACGACGGCAGTCGGCGCCCGAGGCTTTCTCTCCGTCGTAGTAGCCCTCGATCAGGAAGAACGGCGTCGGCGCGCTCCTGGCATACGCCGTCGCGGCCAGGTCGTACTCGACACCATGCGAATAGATGCTATTGAGATTGAACCCGACCTCCCCCTTCCAGTCCGGGTAGGCCTCCCCGCTCTCGCGCGACCCATGTGCGGTGATGATGGCACGGGCGTCGACGTTTCGGATCCCGGTGGCGATGCGCCACTGCGTGGACACGTTGGACGGCACGTAGTCGCCGCCCATGCACCAGACGATGGCCTCGTGTGGGTACCGGTTCGCGAGCCACTCTCCGTAGCCTTCCAGATCGGCCGCGCGGGCCCGGTCGATCGCCGAGTCCCATCCCTGGTCATCGGCCGTGCCGCTGCCCCCTCCGAACCCCAGATAGGCGGGCTGCACGATGCACAGGATCCCGTGCTTTCCGGCTTCGGCCACGATGTAGTCCACGTGCGACCAGTATGCCTCGACGGGATCGAGCCAGTCCACCCGCGATCCGGCGGAGTTCATGGATCCGAACGGAGGGTCCCCGGTCGCGTTCTTCCACGCCGGGTTCTGGCCGCTGAAATAGTGCTCGATGAGGTTGAACATGATCGTGTTGAAGCCACGACCCGCCCGATCGTCCAGATAGCTGTCGATCTGGGACGTCGTGAGTTGGACCGCGATCGACCACGGCGTGTCTCCGTGGATCAGGAAGGGCGTTCCGTCTCCCTGCACGAGGAACCGCCCGCTCGCGTCGACTCCCAGGGACGAGGTTTTCCCGGACGAAGATGGCGTGACCCTCTTCAATGCCTCGCCCAGGGCGGCGGGGCCCATAACGGGAACGGCGACGAACGCGCCGGCCTTCTTCACGAAATCACGGCGCGAGACCCGAATGGGATCGGAAATGGCACCTCCTGGAGGTGGCTATGCTCTTTGGAAACCGCTCAGAAATAAAAGGCGGCGCCGATCCTGAGCGAACGTGGCGGAACGCG
>JBBSOM010000065.1:0-8981 GCA_038259715.1 Longimicrobiales bacterium | reverse complement strand
GTGGCGGCGGTGGGACTCATTCGGGGCGACGTCGCCGTCATCATCGGCGCGATGGTCATCGCGCCCCTGCTCGGGCCCAACATGGCTCTGTCGCTCGCCGCCACGCTGGGCGACCTCGATCTTGGTCGGCGCGCACTGGTCACGAGCGCCGCCGGCGCGGCCGGCGCATTCGCGATCGCGTTCGCCGTCGGGTTGGTGTTTCCGGTCGACCCCACCGTGCCCGAGCTGGTCGCGCGCACGCAGTTGGGGCTCTCCGACGTCGCGCTGGCGCTGGCGGCCGGCAGCGCCGGCGCCCTCGCCTTCACCTCGGGACTGCCGACCGCGGTCATCGGCGTCATGGTCGCCGTAGCCCTGTTGCCCCCGTTGGTGGCCACCGGCCTTCTGGCCGGCCAGGGCCTGACGGCGCAGGCGTTCGCGGCCGCCACCCTGGTCGCCACCAACGTGACCTGCGTGAACCTCGCCGGCGTCGCGACCTTCCTGGCGCGCGGGGTGGGACCCAGGGAATGGTGGCAGGAGAAGCAGGCCAGGACCACCACGTTGATCGCCGTCGGCACGTGGGTGTTGATGCTGGCGATCCTGGTTTTGTTGATTCTCTTCGGCCGGGACTGATTGCGACGGCCGCTCCGCCTTCGATCAGAAGCCCCGCCCGATGGACAGGTGCAGGTGCCACCGGCGGCTCTGGTCGGCCGGTACGGACAGAACGGGACGACCCGCCGCGAGCGCTCGGGCCACGGCGCCCGGATCGCGCACGTCCAGAGGTGAGGGGTTGAGCTTGTAACCCAGGTCGAGACGGACCGGGCCCACCAGCGTGCCGAACGACACACCGACCCCCGTCCCGTAGAAGAACCGCTCCTGTCCCAGAGGGTCCGGTGGGAGCTCGGGATTCCGGAACCGATCGTCCGGATTCCATACACGGCCCGCGTCCAGAAAGACGTGGGTGCCCTGATTCGGTCCAAGAAACGGAAAGGGGAGCCTTAGCTCCACCGAGGCCGTGGCTCGAGCGAGCCCGGTGAGGACGACGTAGCGATCCGCCGACACCCGGATCGAGTCGCCCTGGCGGACAATGCGCACGTCGGGGGTCTTCGGTCCGAGAAGACCGGTCCCCCAGCCCCGCACGTCCCCGGTCCCGCCCGCGGTGAATACCGCGTCGCGGAGCTCGATGAGGGTGGAGAGGTATTCGTCGGGGCCCGTCGGCACGCTCTCGCCCCTTGGGAAGAGCCGACCGCCGGAGACGCGGGCCACGAGGCCCATGCGTGCGCCCAGCTTCACCAGCCCGCTCAGTTGTCCCTCCACCCGGAGGTACTCGACCTGCGACAGCGCTCTCGGCCCCGCCACCTCCGCGCCTACCCGGGCGACGAATCCTTGTCGTGGGGTGAGGGGATCGTCCACCTCGCCGAAGACCCAGTCGACGCCGAGCCGGGCGGTCCGCACCGTGCCGATGTTCACGGGCTGGGCGAACAGCACAAGGGTGTCCGGGACGTCGCCGCGGACGTACAGCGAGGGCGCGTCGATGACCCGCCGCGCGGACAGGGTGAACGTCGTGGATGCCCGCTTCAGCGCCGCTCGCTCATAGAGGATGGAGGCGTCGTTGCCCCAGGTTACGGACTCGTCGTGGAAGTCATCGCGGTATTCGACGAACGGGCGGGTGGTGCCCGAGACGCGGTAGTTGAAGAGGTAGGGTTGCCGTAGCGTCGCCGACATACCGAATCGTCGGTCCACGTTCCCGGACGAGGCGAGCCACCCCGTATTGGCGACCGGCGAGAGGGTCAGCGTGCGGGCACCACCCCGGAAGTCGCGGTGCTCCCATTGTCCCTCGACGACGACACCCCGCTCGGTGGCGTACCCGACCTGTCCCGAGATGAGGTGACTCCGGCCTTCCTCCACGCGGAGCCGGAGCGTGACGGTGGAATCCCGGGGTTGACCGGGGGCCACCTCGAGGAGCGCCAGTCGGACGAGCCCCAGCCCGAAAACCTGCCGTTGTCCCTCCGCCGCCCGGCTGGCCGAGTACAAATCCCCGGACTTGAAGGGGATCTCCCGCCGCACCGTGTGGTAGGCCAGAGCCTCCCGACCTTCCACGGCTACGGAGTCCACCCGAGCTCGGGGTCCCGTGTCATAGCGGATGAGGAGATGAGCGGAGACGCGCGCGGAATCCACCGTGAGCGAGTCCATGACCGAAGCCCACGGATAACCCCGGTCACGGAGCCACTCGAGCGGCCTGGACCGTAGCCGCACCCTCGCCACCTCACCGAGCCGCTCGCCTCGTTCCTTGCCAAGTCCCGCCACGAAACGCGTCCACTCCTCCCGGAGCGAGGGCGCGACACTGTCCGCGCCCGCAGCGGGCACCACGTCGACCGAGTCGAGTCGCAGGGGGCTGCCCTCGCGCACGTGGTAGGTGACGTCGACCGCGTTGGCAGTCGTGTCGAGCCTCACCTCATACCGAACCCGGGCGTCCAGAAAGCCTTGCTCGGCGTAGTACTCCTCGATGCGCTTGGCGTCCCGTGCCATGTCGAGCGGCACAAACGGATAGGGTACCGGGGCGCTCACCAGCGGGAGGATCTGGAACACGGAGCGGAGCCGGTCGAGCGCTCCGGGTCCACGGAGCGCGATGCGGTCCTGGAGGGCCGACTCCTCCAGGGTATGCGTGCTGTCGAAGGCGACCTGAACGGAAGCGACCTTCGTATCGCCGTCGATCAGGAAGAGCGGGGCCTGGGCCGAGACCGCATGAGGAAGGAGGAGCGAGACCAGCAACGCGCCGAGCCCCGACACCGTGCGGACCATGCGCTCAGTAGGCATGACGAACGTTCAGGAAGAAGCCGATCGTGGATTGGCTGGCGTCCATGTTCATCAGGAGCCAGCGGAGCGCTTGGTACTCGATCTCGACCTGGGTGCGGTCCACGTTGCCGGACCCGTCGGTGGCACGGGCGTCCCGACCGACCGGTTGCCGGAATCCCACATAGACCTTCGGACTCACGAACCTGCCGGCGATGAGGGTGGCGCCCTTGAGCCCGTCGGCCTCGATTTCCACGACGTCCAGTCCGATCTTGTCGGCCGCGAGCCCTTCTACCAGCCCGGTGACCTGTCCCAGGGCGTAGTTGGATCCCACCGACTCGAGCCCGCCTCCTCCGCCCGAACCTCCCGACCCCACGGCGAGGCTGGTGGACGCCGGCCGGCCGGTGGCCAGGTACGCCACGATGTCGGCGTTCTCCATGGTGGGCTCGGAGCCCAGCGTCACGCTCAGGCTGTCCAGCGCGCCACCTACGTCCAGAGTGATGGTCGCTTCGGGCGCGTCGGGGTTGTTCTTGGAAGGCACCCGGTACACAGCTCGCACATCGACTTGCGTCTGGGGGATCGTCCCCCGGAAATCGAGGTCGCCGCGGTCCACGGAAAAGCGCCGGCCGAACTGTTCGAGATAGCTGTGACCAGCCACCGTCTCGACCTGGCCGTCCAACCGCATGCTGTCTCCCGGTTCCCGTGTGACCTTCACGTTCCCGGAGAGTTGGAGTTCCAGCTTGGGGTTGGTGCGTTGGCGGATCCAGGTGTCTCGGCTGGCGCTAACCGACACATCGATAGCGAGCGCGTCGAAGAGCGGTGTGGCACCGGATGCCGCGGTCTTCACAGGAATGCCCAGATACTCCTCGAGCGCTCGGATGTCGTCCTCGGAGAGGACCACGGAGCGGACCGAGGCGTTCGCCGACGGCATGGCGTTGTCCAGGTCGACGTCGGTCTCCACCAGCTCGAGATCGCCTTTCAACCGGGGCTTCTCCGTGGTACCCACCATCGTGGTGGTCCCGGAGACGCGCACATGGAAGGCGTCGTTGTCCATGGCCTGGAAACGGTGGAGATGCGCCTCGATGTTGAACTCGCCCAGCGAGAGTTCGTGCAGGGCCAAAGTGCCGCTCAACCGGGCCTCACCGTCGCCCGAGCGGGCCAGGGCGCTGTCCACGCGGACGAGGTCGCCCCCGAGCGACACCCGGGCACCTACGTCCTTCCACGTCGTCCCGAGCGCCGGAAGCGTGAGCCGCCCCCCGCTGAGCCGAGCGTCGCCCGAGAGCGCGGGGGCGGACTGCGTGCCCCCGATGGTGAGGTCCATGTCGAGGCGCCCTTCAACGCCACGGATGGTCGTCGGATCCAGGAACGACTCGGCCCACGCCACCTGGAACGAGTCGGCCTGGATGCGAAGGTCGGCGCGGCCCGGGGCCGCGGCGGCGAGCGACGTGGTGTCCCCCTCTGCCCTGGCAGAGAGCGACAGATCAACGGGGATGCCGCCCTTGGCAACGAGACGTCCACCTTCTTCCAATTCCACGTCGCCATCCACCGCCAGTCGGAGCGAGTCGTATTCGACCGTGGCGTCCACGTTGCTGCGGCGCCCGTCCGGGTCCTCGAGGTCGGCCTTCACGCCGAGGGTGAAGCGCGGGTCCGCCGCCGATCCCTCCAACTGCAGGTGACCGCTCAGCGTCCCGGACACCCGCTCCACGCCGGCCAGATCCGCGAGGCCGCCGATGCGCAGCCGGTCCAACTCGACGTGGAGATCGGAACCCCCCGCCGGGTCGAAGAGGCCGTCGATCAAAAGGGACTGGTCCGGTGCCCGGACGTCCAGGCTGTCGATCCGGATGCCATGGGCCCACGACACGGACGGGGTCCCGACGAGACGCCACTGGTCGTCGTCCACGCGGACGTCCAGTTGGTCGAAGGACGCACGGGCCGCGTTGGCCGTCGGAGTGATGGCAACCTGGAAGGTCACGTCCCGGCGCTCGTCCACCGTGGCGTCTCCGGCCAGGGTGATTTCGTCACCATCCCACCTCCCGGTGAGGGACGAGAGCCGAACGTCCACGCCCCCCACGCTGAGGCGGTCGAGTTCCAGGCCTCCGGAAACCGGTCCAAGCCCCCCGGCGACAGACATCCGGCCCTGCACGTGGGAGTCGAGGCCCACCACCTCCGTGGTCCCCAGCAGGAGCGCGGTGGCCTTGGCGGTGGCGTTGACCAGGAGCGAGTCGGGCGGACCCGCCACCTCGAGCGAGAACTCGCCCGTGCCAAGCCTCAACGGTCGGATCCCGACCATCGATTCGAGCGGCGTCAACGACTGGACCTCTCCCTGGAGGCGCAGGTCGGCGTTGTGCGCCCCGGCACCGGAGAGGAGCCCGACGGAGCCGCCGCCCGTCATCCGGACCACGTTGGAGCGGACGTGTAAGGTATCCAGCGACGCGAGACCATTCCGGATCTGGCCTTCCAGGCGCAGCGTGTCCAGACGGAGTGAGCCCAGGCGCACCGAGTCTCCGTGCATCGCGACGCGGGCGTCGGCAGTCTCCAGCGTGATGCCCTTGCCTTCGATCGTGAGCACCACATCGCCATGCGCCGACGGCGCGGCGCCGGGGGAGTTTGTGGAGTCGGTCTGGACCCGTGCCGTCAGGGTGTAGCTTGGCACGGAATCGGCAAGGCTCGCCGTGGCGTGGAGCGTCGCCTGGGCCCCCGCCTGGGACAGGCGTGATTCCGCGGTCAGCCTTCCCTCGGCGATCCGCGCTTCGAGACCGCCCTGCCGCACCGGGCGGCCCGCAAGCGTCGTGGAATCGAGCCGCACGGTCACTTCTCCGACCATGGATGCGAGATCCCGGCCGGCGACGCGGCCCGAAGCCGCCCCGGTCAGGGGCCCCAGCCAACCGGGCACCAACGTCGGGAACCACGCGCCGACGTGGACCCCACGGAGCGCCAGCGTATCGACGTCCACCTCGGGCCTGGCCTCGAAGGGACGCGCGGACGCCCGCAGCCGAACGCCCCCCGAATCGGCCTCCGCGAGATCCAGCGACACCGTCATCCGACCCACCGACATCTCCACCTTGCCCGAACCGCCCGACAGCGACTGGTTCCCGACGCGAGACGAGTCCAGCGTGAGTTCGGCCGCCACTTCCATGGCCTTCGGCGAGAAGCCTCGCACGTGGCCCTCCCCGGTGCCGGAGAGACGAGTGGATAGCGTCCCCGAAGTATCCGCCGTCAGCGCTGCGAGTTGGAGCGAATCGAACGTGAGATGGTGGATCTGCAGCGTAGGGACCGAGTCCAGGGGCCGACCTTCGAGGTCCATCGACAGCCGTCCCGCGGAGGACAGCAGCCGGACCGAGCCCGCGAGCCGGCCTTCCCGCAACGATCCGTCGAGGATGGCCGTGTCGAGTTGCACCGGGCCGAAACGTCCATCCATCCGGCCGTCGATCTCGAACTCCAGTTCGTCCGTGGAGTCGAGGCGACCGCGACCGTGCAGCCGCGCGTCGAGACGGCTGGGGACCGAATCGCCGAGCATGGCCGCCACGTCGAGGTTCTCCGCGACCATATCCCGAAGCTCGAAGGTGAACGGCGCGGTCACCGACGCATCGGCGTTGGCGCGGAGGACGCCTGTTCCACCGTCGCCCGCCCGGATGCGCACGACCGCGCGGCCCGAGTCCAGAGCCGCCTCGAGATACGCGCTGTCCGCGCGGGCCCGTCCCACCTCCAGCACGGATAGCCGAAGCTCTACGCGTGCCGACGCGGTGGCCGGCGCGGTTCCGCGCCCACGGAGGCTCACCGATCCCTCGGCCCGGCCTCGAGCCACCGAGTCGCCCGGGATCGTCGCCTCCACCGGACCCGAGAGGTCGTAGGCGGGGATCGAGTCCAAAGGACGCGCGGTGCCGGAGAGTTCGGCGCGGATCCCCTCGCCCAGGACCCGGAGGTCCAGGCGGGCCTCGCCGTCGGTCCAGATGGATTCCAGACGGGCAGAGCGAAGCGGCAGCCCGGACACCGTGAGCGGGTCGAGGCGAGCATCCAGGCTCCCACCGAACCGATCAGGAGACGGCCCGGCCAGATCCAGCGTCACGCCTCCACCGACCTCTCCAGCCAGCGCGGTGTCGCCGGTGAAGGTACTCGGATCGAGCGACGACAGCTCCAGATCGGCGCGGTACCGGGTGCCGGACCGACCTTCCGTGTCGTCGGCCTCGTCGGTCCGGAGGTGGCCCGAGACGCGTCCGCCGGCGGTGGTCCGAAGATCCACATCGGCCGCCGGGTACCGTCCCGTGCCCGTGAGGTCGACCTCGACGTCGAAGCGTGCGCCCGGGTCCGGCGCATTTCCCAGGAACACATGCACGGGCGCCAGCGGGAGACCGAAGCCCTGGAGATGGAAGCGAAGCGAGTCGGATGCGGACGAGGAGTCGGGAAGGGCCAGTTCTCCGGAACCCGCCAGGCGAGCCCCTGGGCCCGTGACATCCAGCGTGTCCACCCGAAGGGCGCCGTGATCGAGGGCGCCTCGAGCCCGGACCTGGAGGGGACCGATGGCGCTCAGGGTGGAGTCGCCCGCGACGTCGAGTTCACCCGAGAGCGAATCCAGGCGGAGCCGCAGCGCGGAGCCGGCCTGGACATCGCTCAGAGCCACCTGGACGCCGGACCAGGTGAGTTCTGCTCCACTTTCGCGGGCGCTCTCAACCGTGGAGTCTCGAGGCAGTGAATCCGACGGCACAGAATTCCGACCGACCGAATCCGACTCGAGTGACCGCAGGCGCCCCTCCGCGTTCCTGATTTCGAGCGCCGCTATCCGGATCGTCCACGGGTCCGTCGTCGAGTCCGGCGGGGCGGCGATTGGGGCGGGCGTCATCCCCGGCAGTCCGATCCTCCCTCCGGGCCGGCGAACCAGGTGCGTAGCGACACCTACCGCACGCAACTCGTCCAAGCGCACTTCTCGGCCCAGGAGAGGGGTCAACGCGTAGTCCGCGAAGATTGTGTCGACACGTACCACTGTCTCGCCCGATCGGGACCGCAACTCGAGGTCCACAACCCGCAGGGAACCGAGCCAGCTTCCAGATACCGACCCCACGGTGAGCTCCAGCGAGTCCGGCACGAAACGGAGCGCAACGGACCGCGCCACGCTCGTGCTCACCGAATCGATCTGGAGGACCCCGACGCCGGCAACCAGAAGCGCGAGAAACCCTGCCACCCCCCAGATAACGATTCTCGCCGTGCGACGAAGCGGCCCGGTGGGCGAGTCCGGCTCAGCCTTCGCCTCTGCGCTCATGAGCACCCTGCGGGAGGACGTGAGGGAAGGGGGACGGTGCTCGAGGGGGATGTTTGCGGTGGGAGCCTTTCTGCCGTGCGAGGCAGATACCCCGGGTACGCACCATTCCTTCCCCCGACTCTACCCCGGCCCGCCCGTGTCACTCACTGTGGTCCCGGTTCGAAGACCGAGGAGGCAACGCAAGGCCCGAGGGCGCGACTTCCGCACCCTCGGGCCGCGTCACACCCATCGACTGGCCGACGCCTCAAAGGCGGATCCTGCCACGACCGCCTCACCCGGCATTGATTTCATGGAGACGACCAGGGCTGATCGTAACCAAGGCGCGCCGGCGTGGTTGGCGTAGCTTCAGAGTACGCGTCGCCCTTGTATGACCCGGATGATCAGGACCACGATGGCGATGACGAGCAGGATATGGATGAAGCCGCCCATCGTGTATGAAGTGACAATGCCGAGAAGCCACAGCACCAGCAGAATGACAAAGATCGTCCACAGCATCGTTGAGTTCTCCGGATCGAGGATCGAAACGCGAGAAATATATTGAGAGCGCTAGAGACTATCGAAGAAGCTGTCGGCATCCTTGGAAGCATCCTTCTCGCTCTTCCCATACCGCTCCTGAAGAATCCCTACCAGACGGTCCTTTTTTCCATCGATACGATTGAGATCGTCGTCCGTCAATTCTCCCCACTTTTCCTTGAAGCGTCCCTTGAGTTGTTTCCACTTACCTGCCATTTCGTTGTCATTCATGAGAATTCTCCTGCTGATGTTGTACCAGATTGGTACGGTCGAAATCGTATGCCGCACCAGCCTGGCGTTCAAATGATGCGCCAGCCGTTAGTCGACTGGGCGGACGCCGTGGAGTCGAAAAGACGCAAGGAGCGTGCCGGATACGGAC
The DNA here is from genome assembly GCA_038259715.1 of Longimicrobiales bacterium. Lineage (GTDB taxonomy): Bacteria > Gemmatimonadota > Gemmatimonadetes > Longimicrobiales > Gaopeijiaceae > SZUA-318. Next base: position 66 of record JBBSOM010000065.1, on the reverse strand, counting down.
AGTGGCGCCGCACCGTGCCGAACCTGACCCAAGGAGGGTCACGTGCCACAATCGATCGCGGGTTCC
>JBBSOM010000064.1:0-9100 GCA_038259715.1 Longimicrobiales bacterium | reverse complement strand
TGGACGTCCCACATCACGTTCTCGAAGGACAAGTCCATGATCGACGAACTGCCGGTGCCACCCTTCGCGGCCGGTGGCTTCGGCACCGCGCTGGGCGGCTTTCGGGTGGAACAGGGCAAGAGCACGACCCAGATCGTGGGCCGCGATACCACGGTGGTAGCGGACGACCCCCGCTGTGATGGCGCTTGTCCGGTCGGAACGCGGATCATAACCGGGATCGGTGACGCCAACCCGGACTTCCGCATGGGCTTCGCGAACACCGTGAAGTTCGGAGGCCTGAGCCTCTATGGGCTGGTGGATTGGCAGCACGGCGGCAACGTCATCAACCTCACCGGCTGGCTCTACGACCTGAGTCAGATTTCACACGACTTCGCGGATCCGTGCAACATCCCGGGATGCAACGGGACCGAAACACTGGGACAGTATCGGTTGCGCCTCTATCCCGGTCGTTCTTCCAAGGTGTGGGTGGAGGACGCGTCGTTCGTGAAGCTCCGTGAGGTCACACTCAGCTACGATCTGCCCTCGCAGGTCGCGCAGAGCCTCTGGAGCCATGCGAGTTCGATGCGGCTGTCCCTGAGTGGGAGGAACCTCCTGACGTTCACGAATTACTCGGGGATGGACCCCGAAGTGTCCAACTTCGGCGCCCAGGCCATTGGCCGGAACGTCGACGTCGCCCCGTATCCGCCCAGCCGGAGCTTCTGGCTGTCGGTGGACATCAGCTTCTGATCAGGCAAGGAAAACAACCCATGAACGCGAATATGACGCTGCGCCGGGTCCTTGCCGCTGCCGTGATCGGACTGGCAGTGACAGGATGCTCGGATGACTTCCTCGTTCCGAATTACAACAACCCCGCGCGGCAGGACCTGACGGGGTCGCCCACCAAGGCGACGATCTCCGCGGCCGTACGTGGCATCGTCTCGACCCAGCGCGGTCTCAAGGCGGGCACGGTGGCCCGTCTCGGGGTGTGGGGCCGCGAGGGCTACGACCTCCGGCCGGAAGAGCCGCGCCCCTATACCGACGCGCTCATCGACCCGATCGACCCGCTCAACGGGGGGTCTTACTTCTCGGGCCAATTCACGCAGGTGGCGCAGATCAACACGTTGCTCGATGCGTTGGAAAATTCCCCGTTGAACGATCAGGAGCGCCGAGCCACCGCGGGCTTCGTCAAGACGATCAAGGCCGACGCGTTCTGGGAGGCGGCCATCGCCCGCGTGAAGGAGGTCGGTCTACCGCTGGATCCGAATCCGGACCCCAACGGGGATCTGAGCCCGATCGTGGACAAGGCTCAGGTCTGGGCGTACATCAACAGCCTTTACGACGAGGCACAGACGGACCTACAGGCGGGCGGGTCTTCGTTCCCGTTCGACCTTCCCCCTGGTCTCGCCAGCTATAACACCCCCAGTACGTTCATCCCGGTGAATCGGGCGTTGAAGGCCCGGGACCTGAAGTACCAGGGGGACTGGTCAGGCACCCTTGCCGCGATCGATGCTTCCTTTGTCGACAGGTCCGCGGGGATGGATGAAGGAGCCTACTTCGACTACAGCACGATCTCGGGAGACTCTCCGAACGGCTTCTTCACGACTTCCACCCAGTACGCGCATCCGCGTCTCCGTGCAGACGCGCAGAAGCAGGCAGACGGCTCGATCGACGATCGGGTCACGCGCAATGAGGAGCCCATCCCGACGCTCACGCTTTTCGACATCACGGTCACGGACCGGTTGAACGTCTACAAGAGCCTTACGGCTCCGCTACCGTGGATCACGAACGACGAACTGCTGCTCATGCGCGCCGAGGCGAATCTCGCTCTGGGCAATAGGTCCGAGGCGCTTGAGGACGTGAACGCGGTGCGCACCGAAGACGGCAAGCTTCCGGCGCTCGACGCCGGATACAGCGGGGATCTCCTCCAGGAAATCCTGTACAACAAGCTGCTTTCGCTTCTCTGGGAGGGCGGTTTCCAGTACTACGACTACCGTCAGTACGACAAGCTCGCGGAACTGCCGAGGGCCCTGCCGACCCACGGCGTCTATCCCGGCTTCCCCTATCCCATCAACGAGTGCCTGGCGCGGGATATCTCGAGCCAGGAGGAGTGCGCTACGTACTTCGCCGAGAAATAACGACGCGCGACGGGTCGGGTGGAAAAAAATGGCGGGCCGGGAAGCTTCCCCGGCCCGCCGCTGCTTTTGGACGTGGATCGAAGAGAGCCTGGCGGTCAGTGCTTGACCACCGTGACGGTGACCTGCGACGGGTGCTGGGCCGAGTGATGCACGACGTTGTGCGCCACGACCCCCGCGGCCTCGTCGTAGTTGTTGCCGCCGGTGTTCAGGTTCCGATCGAAGCGTGGAAAGTTGCTGCTGGACACCTCGATGCGGAGGCGGTGCCCCTCCTCGAAGTAGTTGCTCGTGTTGAGGGGCTGTAACGCGACCTTGTAGACCTCGCCGGCCTTCATCCACACCAGAGGCTTGTCGTACCCGTCCCGGTACCGCATCCGCTGGATGGATTCATCGAGGTTGTAGGCCCGCCCGTCCGGGTACACGTCGATGACCTTGACCGTGAAGTCGGTGTCCTTCGCGTCCGACGATACGTACAGCGTCGGAGTGATCGGGCCGCTGACCTCGGTTCCCTCCTTGAAGGGCTCGGACGTATACACCAGGATGTCCGGGCGATTCTCCATGGGCCGCTGGTCCAGGGAACCCGGAACCAGGGCGTTGCCCTGACAGCACACGTTCCCGCCGTACGACGTGACGGGGTGTGCGGGGTCGTACGTGAAGGCGTCCGGATGGTCGGCGGAGGGCGGGGTGCCCAGCGTCAGCGCTCCGTCTCCCTCCATCGTATTGGCGTGGCCCTCGCTCGACAGGTAGAACGTCATCGGCGTCGCGCCCTGCGGGGGCCAAGTGTCGGACTCCTGCCAACGATTGAGCCCCATGGTGTAGTACCGCACCTTGGGTGTGGAATCGAGTACCGCGCCCCCGCTGCCCTTCACGAAGCGGTCGAAGAAGGCGTTGACCAGACTCTGGTAGTCGAAACGCGCGTCGCCCATTTCGCGCTCACCCACCACCGTGTTCTCCGTGGCGCGGGTGTAGGCGCAGTGTCCGACCGGGGCGATGATCGCCCACTGCTGATTGCCGATGTCTCCCGTCGCATTCTCCCGCGCGTGATTGAACATCGCGAGGTTGGGTCCGACCGAGACGTCGTACCATGACATGAACCACAGCCCGGGAACGTTCAGCGGCATGTTGTCGTGCCAGAGTCCACCCTTGTACCAGGCAGGGTCGTTGGGCGCGCGCTTGATCATCGCGCCGCCCGTGGCCACGGGCCTCGAGTCGGCGAAGATGCCTCGGGGCCCATCCACCTCCCGCATGATGTCCTCTTCGGGCAGCGTCCAGAACGCTTTCGACCAGTCCACGGGGGGCGAGTGTTGCGCCAGGTCGAACGACTTCGCGGCGCGGACGAGGTCCTCACGCGGGGTGTCGTGGGGGAACAGGGGGCGCACCTGATTCTGCTCACCATAGAGCCAGTCGATGAACAACATCTGCACGGCGCCGCCGCGGTACCAATTGCCCATTTCGTAATACGGCCCGACGCGGCCGACGCCGGCGCCGAAGCCCTGCACGTTCATGGCGGCGTAGCCCGGGTTGCCAAGCGAAGCGACGCCCCCCTGCCATTCGGCGGTGGAGGAGCAGCCGGTCGTGCCGACCTTGCCGTTGGACCAGGACTGCCCGGTCATCCAGTTGAGTTCGTCGTTTCCGTCGGAGAGCGGAGGCCCGAGGATGTCGTAGTTGCCTTCCGCGAAGAAGTGCCCGCGCTCCTGCATGTCGACCCAGGCGTATCCGCGGCGTATGGCGTCGAGCTGCCTCGACATGTTGTTCGGGACGCCGTTGGCGATGTCCCAATAGTTGAAGTTGTACGGCGTCCGCACCCAGATGGTCGGGTAGCGCGTCGAGGCGTCCTTCGGCCGGTAGACGTCGGCGGGAATCAGGGTGCCGTCGGCCATCGGAATCATGACCTTCCGCTGGACCACGGCTTCGGATTGGAGCTCGTTTTCGATCTTCCAGCGCTCGGCCTTCTGTTCGTCGGAGAGTGGGCCTCGTTGAGCGAGAAGAGGGATGGCCGTCCCGAGCAACAAGATTGCCGAGGCCGCCAAGGTGGTTGTCGATCTTTTCATACGGATCCTCCGAGTGATGTCGGCCCGTTTCCGACGAGGATGCGGGGTTCATTGAAAAAATGTTGCACTGCTCGGTTAGGACAGTGTCGGTCGCGGGCCCATGCTGCAAGATTGCGGGTCGCACGGCGACGCCCGGGACCCGGGTTGCCGAGGCAGGGTATCGACGCCAACGACCGGATTCCATGGGAGGACCTGCGGTGCAGCCCGAACCACGCGGTGCCGGCGCGTCGTCGTTCAGGCGACTTGCCTCATGTCTCTGGATGTGTGCGGCGTTCGCGGGGTGTGCCTCCTCCACGGCCCAGAGTCCGTTCCGGAAGGGGACGCTGCCGGACCACTCGAGCCTCGAGGTCGAAAACCACTTCTGGGCCGACATGACGATTTCCGTGCATCGCGGAACACAGGTGATCCGGTTGGGCCAGGTGACCACCAACAACCGGCAGACGTTCGTGATCCCCACCGTGTCCGGTGGAGCGGGCGCATCGGTCTACTTCACGGCCGATCCGGTGGGGGCCAGGGAGCCGTACCGGAGCCCCCTCGTCGCGTTGAACCGAGGCGATCGATATGTGTGGACACTGGCGGTCTACATCGAGAATTCGACGCTCGTCGTTCGCTGATGGCTGCTCATGCGTCAGGCTTGCGTTTGTGTCGAGTGCCCGAGAGGGCTTTCTCTTGAGTGTGGTCGATTTGTCGCAAAGTATTCGCCTATATATATTTATGATTCACGATGCGACGTCGGTCCTGTCGACGGGATGCATCGGAGTGTTGTTTGCCTCTCTCCTTCGGCCGAGTTCATCGAGGCTTCACGTACGCCTCCTGTCGGCCGGCAGTCATCAGGAGCGCTGATTTGACCCAGGCGACCCTCAACGCCTCCGCGTCCGCGGACACGCAACTCTACAGACACGTCAAGCGCCCCGAGTGGGGCGTCGGAATCCTCGTGGGGGAGTATGATGACGCCCGCTCCTACCAGTTCGAGGACGGACAACTCCGCAAGATCCGGAAGGGGTACTACAAGCTCATTGAGCCGGCCCAGGATCTCGGTGATCGCGCCGAGCACATCCGGGAGAATCTCAACAGGGTGGTTGGGGCGGGGAACGACGCCGACCAGATTGTGGTTGATGCCGTGTGTCCCTTTTCCTCGCAGGTGGCGCTCTTCACCCGACTCTACCCCGGGGGTTTCGAGGATCCAGAGTGGATCAGCGATCACCGGCAGCCATCGGGTGCACCCCTGAAGCGACACAGGGTGCCGATCTCGACCGAAGCGCGCGAGGTGCTGTCGCCATCGCGGTGCGGGGAAATACTGGCATCGGGGAAGCCCGGAAGACTCCTCGACATCGTTGCCGACCTCCTGGCTCGGACCGACCTGGTTCCGGTGTCCCACGCCAAGGCGCTGCGCGGCCTCGATTCCGACGAGAAGTCGCGATACGGTGGAACCCTGGCCGACCTCCTGCACGGCGAACGCCCCTACGAGGAACGCTTCAAGGACCACCTCATCGCCCACGAAGAGATCTTTGGCGCGCGCCCGAGTTGGAGGGTCGCCACCATCCTTCCGGCGCTCGTCCATCCCCAGGACCACGTGGCCGTCCGCCGCTCGGTGTTCTTCCGCCAGGCCGGCTCGGTGGCACCCACGGCCCGCTACACGAAACGCGCCAGAGTCGGCTCGTACGGGAACTTCCGCCGGGTAGCGGTCGGAGTGAGAGAGCGCCTGAACGCCATGGGGCACACACCTCGAGACCTTCTCGACGTGCATGATTTCGTTTGGGCCACGCTGCGCACGGCGGCCTTGGAGCACCTTGGGGCGACCGAGAACTGAGGGCCCGACTCCCGCAGGAACCCGGATGACTTCGCGGCGCGTGGCTCCCCTCGCTGTCGCCATCCTGCTCACGTCGTGCGGCACCCGATCCGACGCTCCCGCCGGACAGGACACGGTAGAGGCGCCGGCCGCCCTGCCGGCGACCTCTGCGAGCGAGAGGGCTCCGGTGGGGCCGCACGTGTCGGCGCGCGGGAACGAACCGGGCTGGAGTCTCACCATCGACGCCGATTCGCTGGAACTCGTCACCGACTACGGACAGAGCCGTCTGGCCGTCGCCGCCCCCGCACCCCGCGCGATCCCCGGGGGTACCCGCTACGAAGCTCAGAACGGGGACGTGATCATCGAGATCATGGATCAGGTGTGCCGGGATGGGATGAGCGGGATGCCGTACCCCCAGCAGGTCAGCGTCGTGTACTCGGGCACGACGTTGCGCGGATGCGGGGGGGAGTCGGTGGACGTCCTCACCGGTCCGGCATGGGTGGTCGAGGACATCGACGGCGTGGGCGTGGTCGACCGGTCCCACGCCACCCTCGAGTTCGTCGCGGACGGGCGGGTGTCGGGAGACGGATCTTGCAATCGTTACAACGCCCCGTTCACGCTCACGGGGGAGGCGATTTCCTTCGGGGAAGCCGCGGTGACACGGAAGGCGTGTCCGCCCGCCTTGATGACGCAGGAAGATCGCTTCTTGAAGGCCCTCTCGGCGGTGACTCGCTTCGACCTCGACGAGGCCGGTGCGCTGCGGCTTATCGGCGGCGATCGGACGTTGATCCTGGCCCGGCGGGGGACGGGCGATTGACATTTTTTCCCGCCACGCCGGTCATGGAAACGCCGAGCAACGCAGCCACGGTCGGTCCCACGTCGACGATCCTGACGCCTTCCCGGAGTCGACACGGATAGACGCCCGCCCCCGACAGGATCATCGCTGGTCGCAATTCCGGAATGTCCGGGTTGTACCCATGCTTCCCGAGCGACGGTGACGGGGTAACGGTCGGGCCCCCGAGATCGCTACCGAAGGCGAATCCGCGGGCAGCCTCCAGCCCCAGGAACGCCTTCGGATTGGCGTGCATCGCCTTCAGGTCCGGTGGCGTGTAGAGCCTGGCGATTCCATTGGCCGGGTCGTCGGCGAGCTTCCGCATCAACGCGGTCGCCCTCGCGATGCTGGCCGTGTCGTTCGGGTCACGGGCGCTGAGAAACGCCGACCCGCCTTCGTTGTTCATGAACACCTTCCAGTCCGTCACCCTGCCCGCCGGATCGGTGGTGATCAGCGCGGCCTCGTGCAGCGAAACCATGGGGTTGACGAGCTTGGAGACCGGAAGAAATCCATGATCGGACACGACGACCCAGGCGGTCTGGTCAGCGCGCCCCGACGCGGCGACCGCGTCGCGGATCTCTCCGATCTCGCCGTCGATCTTCTCCAGCGCCGCATGAGCTTCGGGAGTATGCGGACCGTAGCGATGCTGCGCCGCATCCAACGCGGACAGGTGCAAGGCGAGCAGGTCGGGATGGTGCGAGTCGAGAATCCTCACCGTGGCCTTGACGCGCCATTCGTCGGTCATCGGCGGGTCGGTCGGGTCGAGATCGATGATCTCATGGAAGAGCCCCGGCGTGGAGAGCGCGGCCATCAGCGCGACGTCTTCCGGCGTCCGTACCGGACGGTATTCGGGCAGCAGATAGTCGACTTCGGCGCCCACGGTCACGGGCCATGAAATCGCGGCGGTCTTGAGCCCGGCCTTCCGCAGCACCTGCCAGAGGGTCGGCGACCGGATCTGCTCGGCGTAGTAGAACCACCCGCCGTTCTCGAAGCCGAACGGATCCAGGGGAGTGTTCGTGTAGATGCCGTGCACGGACGACGGTTCGCCGGTGATCATCGCCGTGTGGCTGGGATAGGTGACCGTCGGGAAGATGCCCGTCATCCCGTTCGCCGGACAGCCGTGCGCCTCCAGCGTCTGCAGGTTCGGGACCTTCAGTCCGTCGTCGGGATGAAGATAGTCCATCGTCGTCAAGCCATCGATCGAAATCAGAATGATCTGGGGTCGCCCGGCTTGTCGCGCTTCCAGAGGACGCGCCGCGAGCAGGCCGACCAGACAGAGTGACAGTGTCGGAAAGCGCCCGAAATGCCGCTTGAAGAAGTGAGTCATTGTAGGTCCTTGCGCGTCTCCACCCGTGGTTGCCCGTGGTGGGTCGTCAATGCTGGGAAGGAAGTGGATTGCTTTGCCAACTCCCATAGATGGGGTTGGGGAGAATCCACCAGGAGCGACCGAATTCGCTGAAGGACGTGTCGGGTGCGTCCCGCATGTCAGCCTGCTTGAGACCGGGGAAGTCCTGGATATTGTCGCCAACCCACATCGCGACATGGAGCGGAGGGAGCCCGGGCACCTTCCCCTCCTGTACCGCGACGAAGCGCGGGTTCTTGTCCTCCACGCCTTGGGGGCGACAGAGGACCGCGTCCGCCTGGATGCTGGCGTTTTCCAGGTTGCGGCGAGTGTCCGGGCACAGGTTCTCGGCGCGATTCGTGACGATGACGACCCGGCCGCCGAGCTCGTGGACGAGCCCGGTGAAGTGCACTGCGCCGGGGAGCGCGGGTGCTATCGCCTCCTGAACAAACCCGATCCAGCTCTGGGTGAAGCCCAGATGACCTTGCTCCGCCTGTCTCTGGAAATACTCCGAGTTGTCGAGCACCGTCTCGTCGGCATCCAGGATGACCGCCCAGCTCCCGCTCGAGAGGGGCTCGGCAAGCTCCCGTAGGCGCGATTCCGCGCCATGATAGGTCTGTACGAGAATCGCACGATGCTCGGCCGAGGTGCGCGACCAGTGAAGGGCGAGCGGAGGAGGCCCGGACGCCAGGAGCGACGGGCCCACGGTCTCGGTCGGCCGCGCCCCTGGTGGCGGAGCCGGTGCGGGGCTCCTCGCGGAAGTGCAAGCGCCCAGCAACAGCGGAAGCAACCAGATCGATCTCATTGTCCCTCCTGACAGGTCACGAACCATCAGGTCACGGCGCGCGAACGGGATACGTGACGACTTGTCCCGTGCGGCCGTTCGTGATGGAAAAGGAACCATCGCGCTTCGCGGACAGCTTGATCCAGGCGCTCGTGCTGGTGTCCAGGTTCGCGATCTGGGCATCCGGCATG
>JBBSOM010000063.1:0-9212 GCA_038259715.1 Longimicrobiales bacterium | reverse complement strand
GAGGACGGGATCGACCTCGGGCAGATGGCGCGAGCGAGCCATCATGAAGCCGCCCGAGCGGTAGTGCAAAAAGGCCGGGTCCGTCGGCCGGAGTTGCGCGCCCAGGATCGCGTTCTGTTCGTGGCCCGCGCTGGAGATCGTGTAGTAGGAGAGCCCCCGGGCCTTCAGGCGGCGGGACGCGGCGTCCGTGCACCGGCTCGAGACCTGGTCCTCGAATATCCGGCGGGCCGCCCCGGCCGTGAGGGTCGATCCCGTTCGAAGTGGTTCGTCGTCCGCCAGGAGTCGCGACGCCGTGGTGGCCCCGGCGAGCGTGGCGTCGAGGTTGTTTTCGGCTGCGGTGACACGATCCGTGGACAAGGATTGAACTCCTGGGTCGGTGTGGGGAACGCCATCGGTCGTCCGCGTCATCCCGCGAGGGGCGGCTCCGGCTGTGGCCGCGCGCGCGAGAACCAGCCGGCTTGTTGGTTCATCTCCTCATCGAGCCAACGGCGGCGGGCGGACAGCAACTCGTCACGGCCAAGGTACCCAACCAGGCGGGAAGGGTCGTCACGATCGACCACCGCCAGCCGGCCGATGTCGAAGCGCAACATGGTCATGCTCGCCTGATGCAAGGTGTCCTCGAGGTAGGTGACCCTGAGGTCTCCGCTGCCGGCCTGCAGGGCCGTGACGAGCTCGGCGTCCGTGCGCATCAATCCGCGCTGGATGTCGCTCCGGGTGAGCATGCCCTCCAGCTTGCCGTCCTCGTCGACCAGCAGGATCCCGAGATGGCGCTGCAGGTTCGCGTCGCCGGCGGCGAGACGGTCCGCCACCTCGGTGAGGAGCGTGGAGCCCGGCACGGTGGGCGGGTCCGGATCCATGGCCTCGGCCACGGTGATCTGCTGCAAAGGATCCACGGTGAAGTCGCTGGGGACCTTCAGCCCACGGCGCGCGAGCTTCTCCGTCTGGATGGTGGTCTTGAGAAGATGAAGGGCGACGAGATCGGCGATGACGCCGACCATCATGAGCGGCAGGATCGCGTTGAAGTCGCGCGTGACCTCGAACCCGAACAGGATCAGGGTGAAGGTCGCCCGCGAGGCGGCGCCGAACACGGCGCCCATGGCTGCCAATGCGAACGCGCCCGGTGCGGCGTGGGTGCCGGGGATGAGCCCGACAGCGTACGCGAACACGGAGCCCATCGCCGCGCTGGCCAGGAACATGGGGGCCAGCAGGCCGCCGGAAGTGCCCGAGCTGAGCGACACGATCAGGGCCGCGGACTTCGCCACCATGATCACGATCAAAGCGGTGACGGCGAGGTTGTCGTTGAGGACGTCGGTGATGGTCTGGTAGCCGACGCCGAGCACGTGGGGCGCGAACAAACCGATGATGCCGAGGCCGAGCCCCCCGATGGCGGGCAACAGGACCGTGGGCACGGGCAGCGAGTCGAAGCGGTCTTCCGCCCAGTACAGCAGGTGGGTGTAGCCCACGGCCGCGAGGCCGCACAGAATGCCGAGCAGCAGGTACCAGGGCAGGTTGCCCGGAATGCCGTAGTCGACCGACTCCATGGCGAACAGCGGACCGGTGCCAAAGAGCGCCATGCGCATGCTGGTGGCCAATGTCGATGCGATGACGAGAGGCACAAAGGAGCGCGAGGCGAACTCGAAGAGCAGCAGCTCGATGGCGAGGACGACGCCGGCCAGCGGCGTTCCGAAGGTCGCGGCCATGCCGGCCGCCGCACCGCAGGCCAGCAGCACCTTTCGCTCGGCCGGGGTGGTGCGGATGGCCTGTCCGATGAGTGAGCCGACGGCGCCGCCCGACTGGATGATCGGCCCTTCCGCGCCGAACGGTCCGCCGGTGCCGATGGCGATGGCGGTGGCGAGCGGCTTGTAGATGGCGACCTTCGCCGAGACGCGACTCTGACGTGTCAGTACCGCTTCCATCGCCTCGGGGATGCCGTGGCCCTTGATGGCCGGCGTGCCGTACTTCGCCATCAGGCCGACGATGAGTCCACCGAGCGCCGGGATGATGACGACCCACGCCCCGACGTGACTCAGGTTGAAGGGCACGATGATGCTGGAGAACGTGCCGAAGAAAACGAGGTTACCGATGACCCCGATCAGGCGGAGGAGGAGGAACGCGAGCAAGCCGGCGAAGATCCCGACAACGGCCGCCAACAAGGACACACGGATGGTGCGGAAGCCTGCTTCTCTCCCGCTGGCGGGAGGGACGCGGGTGTCTCCACGTCTTGGATCGGTCAATGAAGAATCACCTGTTCACTGCGGAGGTTGGGTTGAAGTCCCCGGGGAGCCCGTCCGGCTCCCATGGCGACGATGGGAGCTCATCGGCTATTCGGCCAGCTTCCTCCCAGGGCTTTGTACAGCTCGACCGCCGAGGTGAGTTGCTGAAGCTGCGCCTGGCTCATGGCGAGCTGGGCGCTGAAGAGGCTCCGCTGCGCGTCCAGCAGGTCGAGATAGCTCGCCATCCCCGCTTGATAGCGGAGTTGCGCCAGGTCGAGCGCCTCCGTGAGCGCGCGCACCTGGGTGGTCTGCGCCACGACCAGGTCGCGTGCCGTGTGGATGGAGACCAGGGCGTCGTTGGCGTCCCGCAACGCGTTCAGTGTGGACTGCTCATACGCGTCGCGCGCCTGATCCACACGGGCGCGCGCGGCCTTCGCCTCGTCGTTCCGCTTACCGAATCCGGAGATGGGGATGGAAACGCCGGCCGAGAGCCCGTAGATACGGGTGTCGGACTCGAACAGCTTGGCCGCGGTGGATGCCTGGGTCCCGTATGACCCGGTGAGCATGACGGTCGGGAACCGTGCCGCGTCCGCCATGCCGAGGCGCGCCGTCGTGGCCGCGTACGCGCGCTCGGCCTGCCGCACATCCGGGCGCCGCGCCAGGAGCGTGGCGGGCACGGAATCCGGCACGTCGAGCGCCTCCACCGCGGCCGCCAGCGTTCCTCCGCGAGGGATGACCATGGGCGCTTCGCCGAGCAACACGCTGAGCGCATGCTCCGTTTGCGCCCGGGCCCGCTCGGTCTGTGCCAGGGTCACCGCGGGCGCGGCCACCTGCGCCTCGAACTGCTTCACGTCCAACTCGGAGATCAGCCCGTGCTCGAACCGATCCCGAGCGATCGCGAGCGTGGCCCTGCGCGAGGTGAGCGTGCGCTCCGCGATGGCGTGCTCCTGGTCCAGCTCCAGAAGCTGGAGGTATGCCATGCTCACGTCGCTCACGAGGGAGAGCGCGGCCGCCCGCCCGGCGGCTTCCTGGGCGGCCACGTCGTCGTTGGCGGCCGTGATCCCGTGCCGGATGCGTCCCCAGAAATCGAGTTCCCACGACGCGTCTCCCGTAACCCGCGCGGCCCGGTAGGACGCGGGTGGGAAGATCCCCAACGCGATCTGGTTGGTGCTCACCGACGCGTTGGCGGTGATGTCCGGCAGGAGCGCGGAGCGCGCAACCCCGGCCATCGCCCGGTATTCCTGGATGCGCGCCATCGCCGCGCGAAGGTCGCGGTTCTGGTGAAGCGCGGTGTTCACCAGAGCGACCAGCGTGGTGTCTCGCAGGATGTCGAGCCAGGCCACCCCCGCCGCCGAGTCGATCACCATCGGCCGCTCGGCGAGGGGCATGACCCCCGTCGTCGTGGTGTCCTGCAACCGGGCCGTGGCCAGGGAGTCGAAGAAGGCCCGCGTCGAGTCGGACAGGGGCGTCGCATGCACCGTGACGCCCTCCGGCATCGGCTCGGGGGCATGGTAGGAAGGTCCGACCATACAGCCCGAGAGCAGGGCGACACCGATCAGCGCGGAGGCCTGGAGCTTCATGATCCGCCGACCTCGCCCATCACAGGCTCCGCCGGCGGCGAATCCTCTTCTCTTCCCCGCTCCGCGATCCGTCGGATCACCTCGAAGAAGAGCGGGATGAAGAAGATCCCGACCGTAGTGGCGAGCAGCATCCCGGTGAAGACACCCGTACCGATGGAGTGGCGGCTGGCCGCGCCTGCGCCGGTCGCCAGGGCGAGCGGGAGCACGCCCAGGATGAAGGCGAACGAGGTCATGAGGATGGGGCGCAGTCGCTCGCGCGCCGCTTCCAGCGCCGCGTCGCGTATGGACATCCCCTGGGCGCGCAGTTCGGTGGCGAACTCCACGATCAGGATGGCGTTCTTCGCGGCCAGGCCGACCACCGCGATCACACCCACCTGGAAGAAGATGTCGTTCGGCTGGCCTCGCGCCCAGATGCCGAGGAGCGCGCCGAGCACGCCGAACGGGAGCCCGAGAAGCACGGCGAACGGCACCGCCCAACTCTCGTATTGAGCTGCCAGCACGAGGAAGACGATGAGCAGACCGATCGCGAAGACGAGCGCGGCGTCTCCGCCCGAGGAACGCTCCTGGTACGACTCTCCCGAGTACGCCACGCCGATACCGGAGGAACTGAAGTCCGCCCGGACCAGCGAATCCACCTCGTTGAGCAGCTCACCGGAGCTGAAGCCGGGTTTGGGCGCGCCCGTGAAGAGTGCGGACGGAAAGCCGTCGAAGCGCGGGATGACGGTGGGTCCGCTCCGGAATGTCGTCGTGGTCACGGCGGACACCGGCACCATGGCGTCGTTCCTGCCGCGCACGTAGAAGTGGGCTAGATCACTGGGTGATTGGCGGTATTGCTGCTGGGCTTCCGCCTGCACGCGGAACGTCTTCCCGTACAGGTTGAAGTCGTTGATGTAGAGCCCGGACAGGAACGCCTGCAGCGTGCCGAACACCTCGCCCACGTTCACGCCCCGCGCCTTCGCGGAGGCGCGATCCACGGTCACGTACAACTGCGGCACGCTCGCGCGGAAGCTCGTGTTGATCCCGGCCGCGGTGGGGAGTTGGTTCACTTCCCGCTGGAAGCGCTCCACCTGGGACGCGAACGACCGGATATCCTGACCGCTACGATTCTGCAGGTTGAGTTCGACGCCGGCGGACGCGCCGAGGCCCGGCACCTCGGGGAGGCTGAATGCGAATGCCGTGGCGCCTTTCAGTCCGAACATCCGGCCGGTCACGCGCCCGGCGATCTCGTCCGCCGACTGGCCCTTACCGCGCACGTCCCACGGCTTGAGCGACACGAAGATCGTGGCCGCGTTCGTCTGCGCGGAGAAGCCGAGGATGCTGAAGCCCGCGAGCGCCATCGTGTTCTGCACACCGGGCTCGCTTTGCAGGATTCCTTCGATCTTGCTCACCGTCTCGACCGTGCGCTGCAGCGACGCGGCGTCGGGCAACTGCACGGAGATGGCGATATAGCCCTTGTCCTCCGTCGGCATGAATGCCGTCGGCATGTGCCGCCAGAGCACCGCGGTCAGACCCACCATCACCAGGAAGACCGCGAGCCACGGGCTGGGCCGGTCGAGCACGCGCGCGACGCCGCCTATGTAGCTGCGGCGGGCTCGACCGAACGTGCGATTGAACCAGCCGAAGAAGCCGGTTTGTGCGGACCCGGTCGACTCCTCGAGCAGCAGGGAGCAGAGCGCGGGCGTGAGCGTGAGCGCGACGATGCCGGAGAGGACCACCGCGATGACGATCGTCACGGCGAACTGACGGAAGAGTTCACCGGTCACGCCGCCGATGAAGGCCACCGGGATGAACACCGCGCACAGTGAGAGCACGATGGCCACCAGCGCGCTGGCCACCTGCCGGATCGCCTTGTCGGCCGCCATTCTCGGGGGGAGCCCCTCGAGCGCCATGATGCGCTCGACGTTCTCGATGACCACGATCGCGTCGTCGACCACGATGCCGATCGCCAGGACGAGCCCGAAGAGCGTCAGCACGTTGATCGACATGTGCAGCGCCAACAGGCCACCGAACGTACCGATGACGCTCACCGGCACGGCGAGCATGGGAATGAGCGTGGCCCGCCATCCCCCGAGAAAGGCGAACACCACCAACGTGACCAACAGCATCGCCTCGAGGAGTGTGATCACGACCTCGCGGATCGACGCCGTGACGAAGGGCGTCGTGTCGAACGGGATGGTATAGGCGACGCCTGCCGGGAAGCTCTGCGACAGCTCGTCCATCCGCTTGACGACCGCGTCCTTCACCGCGAGCGCGTTGGCGCCTGGACGCGCGTACAGCAGGAGGAGCGCCGCCGATTTCCCATTCAGTCGTCCCTCGAGGTCGTAGCTCTGCGCCCCCAACACCGCCTGCCCGACGTCCCCCAGGCGAACGACCGCGCCGTCCGCCTCGGCGCGGATGACGATGTCGTCGAACTCCTGGGTAGTCTGTAGCCGACCCTGGGCCGTGACCGGAATCGTGAGTTCGGTGCCGGGCCGCGCCGGCTCGCGCCCGAGCCGCCCCGCCGGATTGGTCGCGTTCTGCTCCCGTACCGCCGCGGCCACGTCGCCCACGGTGATCCCGAGCCTGGCCATCTTCTCGGGATCGAGCTGCAGCCGCATCGAATAGTTGAGCCCGGCAAATGCGGTCGCGTCGCCGACGCCTGGGACCCGCCGGAGCTCGTCGACGACGTACAGGTTCATGTAGTTCGTCAGGTACGACGCGTCGTAGGTCGAGTCGGTCGAGGTCAGCGCCACACCGCCCAGGATGTCCGTGTTCGCCTTGACGATCGAGATGCCGTTGGTCAGCACGGACTGCGGGAGCTGCGGTTCAGCCAGCTTGATGGCGTTCTGCACGTCGACGGCCGCCAGGTCCTGATCGCGGTCGATGTCGAACGTGATCGTCAACATCATCGTGCCGTCACCCGAGTTGGACGACGTGTAGTAGAGGAGCCCCTGAAGGCCGGCGAGCTGCTCTTCGATGGGCGCGGCGACGCTCTCGGCCACGTCTTCGGCCGACGCGCCCGGATACACGGCGGTCACGCGGATGGCGGGCGGGGTGATCTCGGGGTAGCGCGCGACCGGGAGCTGGAAGATGGCCAGCAGCCCGAGCAACGTGATCGTGATCGAGAGCACCGACGCCAGTACCGGGCGTCGAATGAAGAAGTAACGCGGCTCCGTCGGGTCTCGCGGTGTGGCTTCCGGCACGGTACCGCTCACTTCGGGATGCTGTCCGCGGGCGTCGGCTGGACGACGTTGCCCGGGAACACCTTCTGGACTCCATCGACCACCACCCGGTCGCCGGCGGAAAGACCGCTGTCGACGATCCAGTCGTCTCCGGTCCAGACTCCGGTCTGGACGTCGCGGACGGAGACCGTGTCACCCTGCCCCACCACGTAGACGAATTGGCGTCCGAGACCCTGCTGCACCGCGCGCTGGGGCACGGTAATCGCGTTCTCCCTGGTGAAGCCATCGACGCGGATGTGCACGAACTGGCCCGGGACCAGCACCCCGTCCCGGTTGGGGAATCTGGCCCGGAACTCCTGCGTGCCGGTGGCGGCGTCGAGCGCGGGAGCCACGAAGTCGATGCGACCGGTGTCGGGCAGCACGGCGCCCGCGGGGGAGAGCGCGAGGACCCGAAGCGCGCTCCCAGCCCGGGCGAGCGGACGGTCCGTGGCGCTTGCGTGCCACACGAGCACCTGGTCCGAGGAAGGATGGAACGTCACATAGATCGGATCGAGCTGGTCGATCGCCGTGAGGAGGTCGCCCGAGCCGCTCACCCGGGCGCCGACCTGCAGCAGGGTGCGCCCCACGCGCCCGGACATCTCGGCGCGGATCTCGGTGTCGTCGAAATCCTTCCTGGCTTCGTCCAGGTGCGCCCTGGCTGCGTCCGCGGCGGTCTGGGCGTTGTCCACGTCCTGCTGCGACACGGCGTGGCGCGGCAGCAGCCCGGTCACCCGCTCGAGCGTGCGCGCGGCATTGTCGTACGTGGTCTGCGCGCTCTCGTAGGCTGCCTTGTAGCGGACCTGGTCGAGGCGGTAGAGGAGGTCGCCCTTGGCGACAGCGGCCCCTTCGGTGAAGGGGCGCTCTTCGATGATGCCGTCCACCCGGGCGCGCACCTCGATCCGGCGGAACGGCTCCACCTCACCCGTGAACTCATACGGAACCGGAACGGTGCGGGGCGCCACGGCGACCACCCCCACCTGCGCGGGAGGCATGCCTCCCGGCGGCCCCGCCTGATCCTGTCCACACGCCGCTATCAGAAGCACTGCAAAAACAACAACAAACGACGCGAGCGCGCTCCTCGGCGCGGCACGCGTCCATCTGAAATTCATAACGTCTCCCTCCCTTCACTTGAACTTGAAGTCTAGAAAAAGGGAGGCACTCCGTCCACGAGGGCTCGCATTCCAGCAGCTTCTCGGCATCCATCGAGGGCGACTGCTGAAAAGTGCCGTGTGTGGTGATTGCTGCGAAGCTGACACGAGTTGGGTGCGATGCTAAGCTTGACGGTTGGGATGGTGCATCCCTTCCCGCAATTCGAATGATTCGCCGAAGGAAGTCGTCGTGATACGAAACAAGGTGGTCCTGATCCTGGCAGCGACGCTGGTCGCTCCCGCGTGCGCGTCTCGTGAGGAGGGCCCGGCGTCATCGGCCGACAGCGCGGCGACAGCCTCGTCCGCTATCGGAACCCCTTCTCCGGCCCTCTCCGGAGAGGGCCACCTGGCGAACCTGCGTCAGCTCACCTTCGGCGGTGAAAATGCGGAGGCCTACTACGCCTTCGACGGGTCCAAGCTCATCTACCAGGCCCGCAAGCCCGGCGAGGACTGCGATCAGATCTACATCATGGATCTGACCTCGGGCGGGTCCACCCTCGTCAGCAACGGCGAGGGGCGGACCACCTGCTCGTACTTCTATCCGGGTGGGGACCAGATCCTCTACTCCTCCACCTTCGGAGCCGGCCCGGCGTGTCCACCGCCGGCGGACATGTCGAAGGGATACGTCTGGGCGATCTACCCATCGTACGACATCTATACCGGCTCCCTCGACGGGACGAACGTCTCGAACCTGCACAAGCTGACCGACACGGACGGATACGACGCGGAGGCCACCTTCTCGCCGACCGGGGACCGGATCATCTTCACGAGCATGCGCGACGGCGATCTGGACCTGTACAGCATGCTGCCCGACGGCTCGGACGTTCGCCAACTGACCAACAAGATCGGCTACGACGGCGGGGCGTTCTATTCGCCCGATGGATCGAAAATCGTGTGGCGGGCGCACTATCCCGAGGCCGGCAAGGAGCGCGACGACTACCAGAGCCTGTTGAAGGAGGGCCTCATCCGGCCCGGCGAACTCGAGATCATGGTCATGAACGCCGACGGCACCGACCAGCATCCCATCACGAGTCTGAACGGCGCGAGCTTCGCGCCGTACTGGTACCCGTC
>JBBSOM010000062.1:0-9214 GCA_038259715.1 Longimicrobiales bacterium | reverse complement strand
TATCGAGCGCTTGCGGAAGATGGACCTGCGCATCGTGGCGCTCGACATCGCACCGCAGGACACGATCACCAAGGACAACGTGAGCGTGCGTGTGAACGCCGTGGTCTACTTCCGCGTGGCCGACCCCACGAAGGCCGTCATCGAAATCGAAGACTACTACTTCGCCACCAGCCAGCTCGCGCAGACGACACTCCGTTCTGTCATCGGCCAATCGGAACTGGATGAACTGCTCGCGGAACGCGAACGCATCAACGAGGTGGTGCGGGAGATCATCGATGAAGGAACGGACCGCTGGGGAATCGAGGTCACCGGGGTCGAGATCAAGGACATCGATCTGCCGCAGGAGATGAAGCGGGCGATGGCACGCCAGGCAGAGGCCGAACGGGAGCGGCGCGGCAAGGTGATCGCCGCCGAAGGTGAATATCAGGCGTCCATGAAATTGGTGGCGGCGGCCGAGGTCATGGAGCGCTTCCCCGTGGCGCTCCAACTCCGCTACCTGCAGACCGTGGTCGAGATCGCCGCTGAAAACAACTCGACGACGATCTTCCCCATCCCGATCGAGCTGTTCCGGCCCCTCATCGAACGTGGCACGGGCGCCGCCGATCGAGATTCGACCGCCAAAGCCCTGAAATTTGCGGCCGAAACGATGATCGAGGCGCTTCCGGCGGGAGGCAACCGCGAAGCGATCCAGGCCGCCGCGAAGCGCATGATCGGGCTGGGCAGCCCAGCGCAGCAGGAGGAGGAAGCGGCACCGGTTCCGTCGCCCATCGGAGACGACGACACTGCCTGATGCCGGGCCGGATCGGCTACCGACCCTCCGGCGCGGTGGTGGAGTCGGTCGTGTCGCGCGGTTCGGCAAAACGGTAGAGCGTCTCGCCCTTGCGAATCATGCCGAAGCGTTCGCGCGCCAGCCGCTCGAGGGTGGCGTCGTCCACTTCGAGCGAATCCGCCCAGGCCCGCAGCGAGTCGATGATCCGGCGACGGTCGAGGAGTTCGGCCTGCTCCCGGGCAAACGCCTTTCGCGTCCGCCTCAGCGCCAGGGAGGAGTACTCGCCTCCAAAGACGGCGTAGTAGACCGCAAGGAGCAGGATACCGGGCAGGACCAGTCGTTTCAGGCTCCGCACGCCTCTGGAGCCCGCACCCCTACCACGGCCCTTCACGCCCAGAGCGACCTGCCCGGATAGGACGCCTTCGCGCCCAACTGCTCCTCGATGCGCAGGAGCTGGTTGTACTTTGCGATCCGGTCGGTGCGGCTCGCGCTGCCCGTCTTGATCTGGCCGGCGGCGGTGGCGACCGCGAGGTCCGCGATGAAGGTGTCCTCGGTCTCACCCGAGCGGTGAGACACGACATTGTTGAAGCCCGCCTGCGTGGCCAGCCGCATGGTAGCCAACGTCTCCGTCAGCGTGCCGATCTGGTTCAACTTGATCAGGATCGCATTGGCGGATGCGTCGCGGATGCCCTGGTCCAGCCGTTCGCTGTTGGTGACGAAGAGGTCGTCGCCCACCACCTGGATCCGGCCACCCAACTCCTCCGTGAGCGCCTTCCATCCGGCCCAGTCGTTCTCATCCAGCGGGTCCTCCACCGAGACGATCGGATACCGGTCCACGAGATCCTTCCAGAACTCGATCATCCCGGCGGCATCGCGGTGCTCCCCACTCGACCACTTGAAGACGTACTCCCCGTCTTCGAAGAATTCCGTGGCCGCCGCATCGATGGCCAGGGCGATGTCTTCGCCGGGTCGGTAGCCCGCGGCCTCGATCGCCTGCAACACGACTTCGATGGCCTCCTCGTTGCTGGCCAGGTCCGGCGCGAAGCCTCCCTCGTCGCCCACCGCGGTGTTCTTTCCGGCCGCCGACAGGACCTTCTTGAGGTGATGAAAGACCTCGACGCCCATGCGCAGACCCTCATGGAACGACTCGGCGCCGAGCGGCATCACCATGAACTCCTGGATGTCGACGTTGTTGGGTGCGTGGGCCCCGCCGTTCAGGATGTTCATCATGGGAACCGGAAGGACCGCGGCCCGACCTTCGTCGGCCAGATAGCGCCAGAGCGGCATCTGCCTCTCGGCCGCCGCCGCCCGCGCACACGCCATCGAGACCGCCAGGATCGCGTTGGCGCCGAGCCTTCGCTTGTTGGGCGTCCCGTCCAGTTCGATCAGCGTCCGGTCGATGTCGAGCTGTTCACGGGCCTCGAAACCACGAACCGCCTCCGCGATGGCGGTGGTGACGTTCGCCACGGCCTTCTTCACGCCCTTGCCCAGGTAGCGATTCCGGTCGCCATCCCTCAGTTCCACGGCCTCGTGAGCCCCGGTCGACGCGCCGGACGGCACCGCCGCGCGTCCACGCACACCGGTCTCGAGGATCACCTCCGCCTCGACCGTGGGATTGCCTCGCGAATCCAGGATCTCGCGTCCTCGCACATCGACGATGGCCGACACGTCAGTCTCCTCTCTCGGTGTTCTTCGTGGCCAACAGGTCTTCGACCGCGGATTGCGCCCGGGCCGTGAGTTCTGTGCGGTCGTCCAACTGTAGACCCTCGACCGGGATCGGCGTGCCAAAGCGCACCGTGATCGTGCGATGGGTGCGTATCCGCCATGCGCCCTTGGCCATGATCTCGCGACTGCCCAGCACCGCCGCAGGCACGACTTCGATGCCCGTCTCGATCGCAAGGACGAACGCGCCTTTCTTGAACGGACGCAACTCCCCGGTGCGGGAGCGCGTACCCTCGGGGAAGACGATGACGGTGGGGCGGTCCTCCTCGAGACGCCGGCGCGCAACCTCGAACGACTCGAGAGCGCTCTCGTGGTCGTGGCGGTCGACGGAGATGTGCCCGCCCGCGAGCCAGGCATAGCCGAAGAAGGGCACCTTTTCCAGTTCCTTCTTGGCGACGAAGCGGAACTTGCCCGGCACCCAACCCGCGAGCGCGAGGACGTCGAACCAGGACACGTGGTTGGCGACGAGGATCTGGGGCCGGTCGGGATCGATGACCTCGGGGTTCTCGAGCACCACCTTCGTGCCCACCGTGCGCAGCAGGGTCCGCGACCAGGCGCGGGGAATCTCCTCACGCCGCCAAAGCAGTTTCGGGCTCTTTCGCCACGCCAGCCACATGAGTTCCGTGCCGTACCAGATCGTGAGCGGGACCACCACGATGAGCATGCGCAACAGTCCGATCACGGGCGCGGCCCCCCGAGGTGGTCGAAGCCCCCGCCCGCTGGAAACTGCGCACCGTCCTCGGCGCGCAGCCACACTCCCGCGCCTTCCGAAACAGCGCCGACGCGCGTCAGCTTGACGCCGAAGCGCGCACCGAGCATGTCCGCGTCGCAAGCACCACTGGACGCCGCGAAGCAGAGCTCGTAGTCCTCCCCGCCATAGAGGGCGTCTTCGAGCGCGGTGTCGGGACCATGCGCGTCGATGGCGGGCCGGGCCACCGGCACCCGGGCGACATCCAGCGTCACGCGAACGCCCCCCGCCGCGGCCAGATGGCCCACGTCCCCGGCGAGTCCATCCGAGAGGTCGACGAGCGCGTGGAGCGCCCCGGTCCGTCCGAGCGCATCGGCGAGCGCCCTCGCCTCGGCGACCCTGGCCACCGGGCGCACGAAGGCGTCCCGCGCGGCCGGCGAGGGATTGCCGCCGGCCCGCCAGACACGCACGGCCGCCGCCGCGCCCCCGAGTTCACCCGTCACCCAGATCTCGTCGCCGGCTCGAGCGCCTGAGCGCAGAACCGGGGCGTCCGTCCGCCCGAGGACCACGACATCGAGGGCCAGAGGACCGGGAGAGCGGGTCACGTCGCCGCCGATGACGGCGGCGCCGACGGCCGCGGCCGCGGCGCGGACCCCGGCGTGCACCTCGTCGGCATCCACGGCGGCGCCCCTTTCAGCGTCCGGATCACCATGGGGTAGGGCGATCGACAGCAGGACGCCGACAGGCGCGGCGGCCATCGCCGCCAGATCCGAGAGCGCCGCCGTGGCCGCTCGGTACCCGATCTCCCGGTCCGACAGCCAACTCCGGCGGAAGTGCACGTCCTCGAGCGAGAAGTCCGTGCTGACGACCCAGCCACCGACCAGGACGGCCGCGTCGTCCCCGGGTCCCACCAGAACCTCCGGAGGGAGTTCTCCGCCCGCATCCACAAAGCGTCGGATCAGGTCGAACTCCCGACCCGCGCCGAGGACTACGGAGCGTACGCGACCCGCCACGTCAGAAGGCGGGATCGACGTCGAACGTCACGAACGGAACCCCGAGGTCCGAGACGCCGTCGCCGCGCTCGGCGATCGCGTCGGGGAGCAGGCGGATCACGTCGGCGGGACCGAGCCCTCGTCCCTTTCCGGCCAGGCGCGCCGCACGCCCCGACAGCGCGAGGGCCAGCGCGCCCGCCTCGTACGTGCCGGCCCCCTGGGCGAGCAGCGCGCCGCAGACGCCCGTGAGGACGTCGCCCATGCCCGCCGTAGCCAGATCGGACGACCCCTGCACATCCACCATGACCCGCCGACCGGGCGCGGCGACCACGGAGGGGGCGCCCTTGAGCAGCACGGCGCATCCGAACGCATCTCCGGCGCTGCGGGCGACGCCCACCCGATCCGCCGCGATATCGCCGAGATCGAGGCCGCGGAGCCGACCCATCTCGCCGGGGTGGGGTGTGACCAGAACGGGACGGCGGGCAGCGACTTCGGCCAGCGTTCCGCCCCGCGAGGCCGCCAGCAGGTTCAGCGCGTCCGCGTCGAGCACGAGCGGGGCGTCGCCGGCACTCAGTACGCGCGCGAGAAGCGCCTCGGCGTCGGGGGTGGTCCCGAGGCCCGGCCCGACCGCGACCGCCCGGGCCGCCTCGAGCGCCGCGCCGAACGCGGCATCGTCGGTCGGATCGACGTACATCGCCTCAGGCACGGCGGCCTGAAGAACCTCCCGATTCGCCGGGGGCGAACAAAGTTGCACCAGCCCGGCACCTGCGCGCAGACCCGCACGCGCGCAGAACAGCGCAGCGCCCGCCATGCCGGGATGGCCGGCCACGACCACCAGGCGGCCCACCGCGTTCTTGTGGGTGTCGAGTCCGCGCGTCGGGAGGCGGGCCTGGACCCAGGCCGGCGTCGTGACCTGTGCGCCCGACACGCCGACCGACATCGGCGGAAAGCCGATCTCGACGGCCACGATCCGGCCAGCCAGTCCGCGTCCGGGATGAAGGAGGGCGCCGAGCTTGGGTGCGCCGAACGCCACGGTTACGTCCGCACGCACCGCGGAGCCTGGCGCTGCACCCGTGGTGCCGTCGACCCCGGAGGGAATGTCGATGGCCAGAACGGGCGCCGACGCCCGGTTCAGGGCCTCGATGGCGCGTGACTCGCGCGCACGCGGCACGCCTCGGATGCCGGTCCCCAGGATCCCGTCCACGAGGACGGCGGCACGAGCGAGCGAGCGCGCCCATGCCTCGTCGTCGTCGCCGAGGTCGGCGTCGCGGGTGCACGGGACGCTCCATCCGTGCAGGAGCACCGCATCGTCCGGACGTTCGGCAACGAGGATCGCGTGCACATCGCGGCCCCACGCCGCGAGCGTACGCAGGAGCACGAGGGCATCGCCGCCGTTGTTCCCCGCACCGATCACGCCCACGACGGGGCCATCCCGCGCCCCGGCGGAATAGAGTCGTTGGAGAACGGCGGCCGCGGACCGTCCGGCGTTTTCCATCAGCACCGGCTGGGGTACGCCGAGGTCCTCGATGGCGCGTCGGTCGAAATCCACGGACTCCCAGCTCGTTGGCGCCGGGACTTCGCCCCGCGCGAACGGTCGGAGTACAGGGTACGGGGGGCTCATGAACTCCTCCGTGAAAGGAGGGCCCCGGAGAACGCTACTTGTAGCTCTGGCCGATGGTACGGCCCAAGGTCACTTCGCCGTTGTCGATCCGGATGTTGAAACCGCATTCCGGGTTCGAGCAGACCCACGCCTTGTAGCGGATCGGAGCGCCGTCTCTTCCGTAGTCGGAAAGCGGCAGCAGGATTCCGACCTCGCACTTCAAGCATCGCGGAAATCCGCTGTCTTCCAGCATGTGCATCCCCTCCCAAAGGCGTAGCGACTCGTCGTGCCGCGCGCGTACCCGGTATGGCCGGGCAGCTTACTGGATGATGCCTTTCGAGCAAGCTCGAAGGCAGGTCGTCAGGCTCAGGGCTCGGTTCGAGCGCTCCAGGGATACTTCCGCTCGAACGTTTCCTCGAAATCGAACACGTCCGCGAAGTCTTCGAGGCGATCCTCGTTTTGTTTCACGAGAACCCGAAGCTCCACCAACGCGAACACCACACCTCCAACGTCCGCCGTCGCGTGAATCCCCCAATGCTCCAGCACGAGCCTGGCCGTCGGGCCGAAACGCTCGAGCGCGAGTTCACGGACTCCTTCAGCGAGTTCCCGCCCCGTGATGTGGCGCGGTTCGTCCAACTTCTGGATCACGGAATGCAATGCGGCCAGCACGAAGAAATACGCCTTCGTGTGAAAGCGGGGATTCCGCTCCTGGAGTTGATCCAGAATCTCTTCGGCGAATTGAAGGTCCGTCATGGGGCAAATGTGTACGGTACAAACGTCATCCGCCAGGGGAGGCCGACCACGTCTCAAACAAGCGTCGTAAGTTCCCCGTAGAGTGGGAACGCCTCACAGAGTTCCCGTACCTCTCCTCGGACGGCGGCGATGCGGGTTTCGTCGGTCGGCCCCTCCAGGATACGCGCGATCCATACGGCGATCCGCGCCATCTCAGGCTCTTTCATGCCCCGAGTGGTCAGCGCCGGCGTGCCGATACGCAGCCCGGAAGTGACAAACGGCGAGCGGGTTTCGCCCGGAACGGTGTTCTTGTTCACGGTCATCCCCGCGGCCTCGAGCGCATGCTCGGCATCCTTGCCCGTCAGGTCCGGGTGGCTCGGCCTAAGATCGACCAGCATGAGGTGGTTGTCGGTCCCGCCGCTCACGAGGTGGAAGCCGCGCTCCGCCAGGCCCGCCCCGAGCGCTTGTGCGTTGGCGATGACCTGGCCGGAATACACCTTGAAGTCCGGCTTCATGGCCTCCAGCAGGGCGACCGCCTTGGCCGCGATGACGTGCATGAGCGGGCCGCCCTGCATGAACGGGAAAACCGTCTTGTCGATGGCCTTCGCGTGCTCCTCCCGACACAGCACGAGCCCACCTCGCGGCCCCCGCAACGTCTTGTGCGTGGTCGTGGTGACGACGTCCGAGTGCGGGACCGGCGATGGGTGATGGCCGGTTGCCACGAGGCCCGCGATGTGCGCCATGTCGACGAGCATCGTCGCGCCCGTCTCGCGCGCGATTTCGCCGAAGGCCTCGAAGTCGATCAGGCGCGGGTACGCGCTCGCGCCTGCGACGATCATCTTGGGACGCTCGGCTCGGGCGGTCTCCCGCACCGCGTCGTAGTCGATGAGGCCGTCATCGTCCCGCACCCCGTAGCTGGCCACCTCGAAGAGGCGCCCGCTGAAGTTGACCGGCGAGCCGTGGGTCAGATGCCCGCCGTGACTCAGGTTCATCCCCAGGATCTTGTCCCCGGGCTCCAGGAAGGCAAAATACGCCGCCATGTTGGCCTGCGCGCCCGAATGGGGCTGGACGTTGGCATGGTCGGCGGCGAAAAGCTCCGTCGCCCGATCCCGGGCCAGATCTTCCGCGATGTCCACGAACTCACAGCCGCCGTAGTAGCGCTTCCCGGGAAGACCCTCGGCGTACTTGTTCGTCATCACCGTGCCCATCGCCTCCATCACCGCACGCGAGACGAAGTTCTCCGAGGCGATCAGTTCGAGGCCCTCGGCTTGTCGGCGCGCCTCGGCGACGACAGCCCTGAAAACCTCCGGATCCGTTTCCTTCAGGTGGTCCATCATCTCAGGCCTCCGTCAAGTGTCCTACAGGTACGTGCGCTGGAGCTGACGCGCCTCCGTGATACGGCTCTCCGCCACGCGGTCGGCGGCCACACTGGTGGGCACGCCGTCGACCTTGGCGCGCTCGAAGATGCGGAGCAACGTGTTGTAGATGTCACCGGCCTTCCGCTTGCTGCGATCGGCGGACCAATCGTGCAACTCACCGTACACGTTGATGAGCCCGCCCGCGTTGAGGACGTAGTCGGGGGCGTACAGGATGTTCTTCTTCTCGAGCGCTTCGCCATGATGAGCGCGGGCGAGCACGTTGTTCGCGGCGCCGGCCACGATCTTGAACTTGAAGCGGGGTA
This sequence comes from Longimicrobiales bacterium, assembly GCA_038259715.1. Classification (GTDB taxonomy): domain Bacteria; phylum Gemmatimonadota; class Gemmatimonadetes; order Longimicrobiales; family Gaopeijiaceae; genus SZUA-318. Next base: position 1,030 of record JBBSOM010000062.1, on the reverse strand, counting down.
GCGTGTCATCGTTGATGACCGCGCCGAGCGCGCAAGGAGCGAAGATATCCGCGTCGACGTCGTAGATCTCCGAGGTGGCGACCGCAGTGGCGCCGAACTCCTCGACCATACGCTGGACCCGATCATCGTCGATGTCGGTGACCGTGAGCTTCGCGCCTTCGGCGGCCAGATCCGCGCACAGGTACGACCCGACATGGCCGAGACCCTGCACGGCGACGTGCTTCCCCGCCAGCGAGTCGTTCCCGTACTTGAAGGCCGCGCAAGCCTTGATGCCACGGTAGACACCGTACGCGGTCACCGGCGACGGATCGCCCGACTTGCCCAGCACACCGGCGACGTGCTCCGTCTCCATACCGACGAAGTCCATGTCGTCCGGTGACGTGCCGACATCCTCGGCCGTGATATACCGACCCTTGAGCGAGTCGACGGCGCGGCCGTGCGCCCGGAAGAGCATCTCCCGATCCTTCGTCTTGTTGTCGCCGATGATGACCGACTTCCCGCCGCCCAGGTTCAGGCCGGTGATGGCCGCCTTGTACGTCATGCCACGGGCGAGCCGGAGTGCGTCGACCACGGCGTCCGCCTCGCTCGGATAGTTCCAGAAGCGCGTGCCGCCGAGGGCCGGGCCCATCGTCGTATCGTGGATCGCGATGATCCCCTTGTAGCCGAACAGGGGCTCGCTCCAGAACACGAGTTGCTCGTGCTTCCGCTCGGACATCAGCTCGAAGATTTCCATGTCGCTCACACTCCGCGCCTTTCGTTAGGATGTTGACGTGATGTTCGCGTGACAGCCCCGCGAGGGCTACCCCTCGCGGGCCGCACGCAGGACCTCTCGAGCGATCAGATACCTCAGGACCTCACTGGTTCCCTCATAGATTTCCGTGCCCTTCGCATCCCGGAGTAGCTTCTCCACCGGGTAGTCGCGCATGTATCCGTAGCCTCCGAAGATCTGGATGGCTTCATCGGCTACCCACGTCGCGGCCTCACTCGCCGTGAGCTTCGCCACGGCGGATCGTGCGGTGATTCCTTCCGG
>JBBSOM010000061.1:0-9219 GCA_038259715.1 Longimicrobiales bacterium | reverse complement strand
TCCGGTCCGCGCTTCAGCGAAGACGGGCGGTGGATCTGGTTCGGCCTCGAGGACTCCGCCGAGAATCATGTCGTACGGATCCATCCGGACGGCTCGGGTCTGGAGCGCCCGGTGGCGGGTCCGATATCAGCAGGAGGGTTCGACTGGGCAGGCGGGACGTTCGCCGTACAGGTAGGTACGCTCGACATGCCGTCGGAGATCTGGCGCGTCGACGGTCTCGGCGCGAAGCCCAGTGATGCCGCGGCGGGTGCGGGACAGCGGGACGGCGCCGAGGGCGACCCCCGGTCCGCAGCCGCCGCCGCGACCGGCACCGCGAAGCTCGCGCGCGTGACGCACACGAACGACACATGGATGTCCGAGGTCGCCATCGGGGCAACGAGGAACATCCACTACACCAGTGAGCAGGGCACCACCGTCGAGGGCTTCGTCTGCTTCCCGCCCGGCTACGACCCGGACGGTCCGGCCCGGCAGAAACTTCCCGTGCTCCTGCGCATCCACGGCGGACCGGTCAGCCAGTTCAGCCACTCGTTCAACTTCGAGGCCCAGTTGTTCGCCGCGGACGGGTACGTGGTGGTATACACGAATCCTCGCGGCTCATCCGGCTATGGACAGGCGTTCAGCCAGGCCATCTTCGCGGACTGGGGAAACAAGGACTTCCACGATGTGATGGCCGGTGTCGACTACGTGCTGGCACAGGGGTGGGGCGACGCGGACCATATGGGCGTGGGCGGCTGGTCGTACGGAGGGATCCTCACCGACTTCGTGATCACGCAGACGCATCGGTTCAAGGGCGCGATCAGCGGCGCGAGCGAAGTGCTTCTCATCGCCAACTACGGGCACGATCACTACCAGTGGTACTGGGAGCACGAGTTGGGGCTCCCCTGGGAAGGCGACAACCGGCAGAAGGTCTGGGAGCGCATCAGCCCCTTCAACAAGGCGCAGTTCATCGAGACGCCGACGCTGGTCATGGGCGGAGAGAACGACTGGAACGTCCCGATCCAGAACGGCGAGCAACTCTACCAGGTGCTGCGCCGTCGCGGCGTCCCGACGGAGTTGGTGGTGTACCCGGGCCAGGGCCACGGCATCGCCGTGCCGAGCTACCAGAAGGACCGCTACGACCGCTACCTGGCGTGGTACGGCAAGTGGGTGAAGGGTGAGTCGAAGCCGGTGATGTGAGGGAGACGGCGGCGCGCGTGTGGAACGAGAGCAGCGCGGAGGCTCCAGCGACGGCGTCGGAGTGGCATGCGGGCGACACCGTGAATCTCCGCTCGGACGTGCGTCGCTCGTCCGGCCGACGTCGGTGGCTCGTCCGGCCGGCGATAGACCCCCGCAACATACCGTCAAGTGCCGCCGGAACGGCGTCGGTCCGGTGTGTCGGTCGATTGACCACAAATTGAGGAGGTCAATCGCCTGAGCGCTCCCCCGGCACGCAGCGCGCGGGCAGTTGACGGTATTTCGCGCCCGTCTGGCTGGTCGAGCGCGTCGTGGAAGGTGCGCCTTGCTGGAGTTGGCAGCCGAACTGGAGTTGGATGCCGACCCGGAGTTGGATGCCGACCCCGAGTTGGGAGCCGAGCCAGGGGAGGAGCCAACCGGAGCCCGAAGTACCCTGTCCGAGTCTACCGCAATACGTCCGCCAGCGTCTCCATCGCGCTGACGAGCTGCGCGTCGGTCAGGTAGGGCGCCGGCCCGAAGCGGAGGGATGACCCACGCGCGTCCGTGGACACGCCGCGCTCGCGCAGCGCCTCGGAGATCTCCGCCGCGCCCGGCGCCGTCAGGGCGAGGAAGGCGCCCCGATCCTCCATCCGCACGGTCTCGTCCAGGCTCACCCACGCAGGGTTCAGATCGAGGCTCCGAAACGTATCCGCGAGCACACCGAGCTGGTGCTCGCTCACTTCGCGCAGAAAGAGGTCGTCGAGTCCGTGCTCGTCGAAGAAGTCCATGACGGCCGCTGCCCGGTAGGCGGACGTCGGATCGAACGTCGAGCCCGCGAAGCGCGCCCCGCCCTTTCCGTAGCGGACTTCGCCGGGATGGATGGCGTCCGCCACTCCGGCGAACTCGCTGAACCAACCTGTGATGACGGGCCTCAACGCGCAGTCGGGCGGCGTGCGCAGGAAACACGCGCCCTCACCGAGCTGGAGGTACTTGTAGCCGCCCCCAACCACGAACGCACGCTCGAGGCCGTGGTCCGCGAGCCGGAACGGGATGGCCCCGAGGGCGTGGTATGAGTCCACGAGCAGTTCGGCGCCGTGCGTGGTGCACGCCTCGGCCACCCGGCCGAGTCCCGGCACGCGGTGGCCTCGCTCGAAGAAGACCGCGCTCACCAGCACCGCCGCGGTCCGATCGTCCACCGTCGCGGCAAGTCGTTCCGCCGCGGCGCTTGCGGGATACCCGGCGACCTTCACGACATCGATGACGCCGTCCTCTGCCAGGCGATCGAGTTGGCGCCGGATCGAGTGGAACTCAGCGTCCGTGGTCACGAGCCGGGGACGCTCGCCGAGCGGAAGCGCCGACAGGAAGCGGACCACCAGCTCGTGGGTGTTCGCTCCCAGGGTGACGTTGCCGTCCGCGTCACCGAGATGTGCGGCGTAGCCACGGCCGACCCGATCCACCTGCTCCATGACCCGGCCCCACTTGCCGTCCACCAGTTCGGCAGCGTCCAGCCACGCGCGCTGCTGCGCCTCGAAGCCGACGTCCGGCCACGCCTGATGGGAATGACCGGTGAGCAGGAGCCGCTCGGAGACGCGAAAGCGACTGTAGTGCGGCGCGAGCGCGTTCCGCGGTCCGTACAATTCGCGTGGCGTCAGCGATTCCGGCTCGTGGGCGGATAGCGGCATGGCAGATGTTGGCGTCCTGTCCGGATACCGGTCAGAGCTGAGTGCGGATCTCCCACAGATCGGGGAAGGCCGCTTGGTTCAGTGTGGTACGCAGATACTGCGATCCCGCGGAGCCTCCGGTACCCGCCTTCGAGCCGATGGTGCGCTCCACCATCTTCACGTGCCTGTATCGCCACTCCATGAGGCCCTCGTCGAGATCGACGAGGCGCTCGCACAGCTCCGAGTTCCGGGGGTCGGTCCGGTAGATTTCGACCAGGATCCGCTGGATTTCCGGTGAAGCCTCGATCGGCGCCGTCACGTCGCGCTCGAGATGCTTCTCGGGCACCGCGTGCCCCTCGCGCGCCAGGTAGTGCAGGAACGCGTCCCACAGGGTCGGCATGTGCCAGCGGCGCATCAGTTCCGTGCGGGCGCGCGTCCCCTCGGGAAAACGCTCGACCGAGGCGCGGACCTTTCGACCCATCATGAACTCGAGCGCGCGGAACTGGTCGGACTGGAAGCCGGACGCGGAATCGAGGCGCTCGCGGAAGGTGAGGAATTCCGACGGCGTCATCGTCTCCAGGATGTCGAGTTGCGCGACCAGCACCTTGAGGATCGTGAGGATGCGCTTGAGCGTGTGCTGAGCCCGGTACGCGTCGTCGCTCTCCAGGAGGCGGCAGCCGTAGTCGATTTCGTGGAGGATCTCCTTGAACCAGAGCTCGTAGACCTGGTGGATGATGATGAACAGCACCTCGTCGTGCTCCGCTGCGCTGCGCGGAGACTGGAGCGACAGCAAGGTCTCGAGTTCGAGGTAGTTGCCGTACGTCAGGGCTTCCTTCATCAGGGAGTCTTGGTGTGGGAAGGGGACGGTCTGCGTTGCCGGGTGCCTATCCCAAAATGGGGCGCGTGGTCCGGCCCCGCCATCGACCGTGCCGCCCTCCCCCGCTACTCCGCGCGCATCGCCACCGTCGGGTCGATGCGCGTCACGCGCCTCGCCGGGACGTACGTGGCCAGTAGGCCCACGGCGGCCATCGCGAGCACCGCGACACTCAGCGAGATCGGGTCGAGCGGTTGGACCCCGAAGAGCGCAGCACGGGCCGCGCGCGCGGCGAGCGCGCCCACGACGAGGCCCGCGCCGACGCCGAGCCCTACCATCGGAACAGCCCCGAAGAGCACCTCTCGGGACAGGCGCCGAGGCGAGGCGCCCAGCGCGATCCGCACCCCGAGCTCGGCGGTACGGGAGCGCACGGCGTACGCCACGACGCCGAAGACGCCGACGGCCGCGAGCAAGAGTGCGAGGGCCGCGAGCCCCGAGATGAGCGTGCGCACGGCACGGGGGATCGCCACCCACGCGCCCACCAGCTCGCCCATGGCGTGGAACTCGAGTACCGGCTGTGAAGCGTCGACCGACCAGACCGACTGCTGCACTGCGTCCGCCATGGCCATCGGAGGGCCGGACGCGACCCGCACGTACACGCCCATGGTGCCGCGTGGCTCGCCCTGCAGCGGGACGTAGACCATGGGAGGCGCGGGGTTCGCGGGGCCGGAGGCACGGACGTCCGCAACGACGCCGACGATCTCCAGATTGCGGTAGCGGGAATTGCCCGCGCTCAGGAAGCGCCCGACGGCATCGACTCCAACGAAGTACTTCTTCGCGAACGATTCGTTGACCACCATGGTGCGCGGCGGACCCTGAAAGTCCTCCGAGACGAAGCTCCGACCGGTACGAATGCCCATGCCCGCCGTCTCGAAGAGGCCTTCGCTGACGCGACGCCACTGCTCGCGCACGTGCTCGGTGGGCTGCATGGAGCGGTCGAGGAAGTCCCATCCCTCGAAGTCGTCCTCGTTCTGGAAGGGGATGTAGTCGATGAGGGCCGCCGACGTCACACCGGGTATCTGTGCGACCGCTTCCCGTACATCCCTGTAGTAGGCGGCCTGCTCCGCGTACGGCTTCGACCACACGTCTCCCACATAGAGGGACAGGAGCCCCTGGTCGCGTAGGCCCACATCGGTTCCGAGCAGCTTGTCCGCGCTTCGGGTGGTCAGACCGGCCCCCAGGCAGAGGACGGTGGCCAGTGCGAGTTCCGCGGCCACCAGCCAACGCGTCCCGCGCACGCCTCGCGTGCGACCGCCCCACGCGGCGCCCCCGAACCGGTGGTGCCGGCGGATCGCGGCGACAAAGGCGGGCACGGTCAGCACGAGGGCGCCCAACACCGCCAGTCCGGCCGTGACGGCCGCGACGCCCGGATCGAGTACCGCGCGCAACGCCGGAACGCGGGCCGCCGAGTCGGGGATCGGGATCCACACGGGCACGAGGTCACGGATACGAGCGAGCAGGGGCAGAGCCGCGAGCAGGCCCGACACCGAGCCCGCCACCGCCAGCCCAACCGCCTCCAGCGCGAGGACGCGCGCCACCCGGAAGGTGCCGCCGCCGAGCGCCAGGCGGACACCCAACTCGTCGGTACGCCCGAGCGTGCGGATGCGGAAGAGCGTGGCCAGGTTCACCAGCGCGATCAGCAGCACCAGGGCGACCGCGGCGGAGACCGTCCACAGGATCGGGCGCACCGCCTGGACCGACAGCTTCTGGAACGGCTCGGCGAGCACGCTCCAGTTCCGGAACGTGCCCGTGCGTTCGGTGATGCCCCGGAGGACCCCGCTCAGGTCGCGGGTCACGTCGGGAGCGGTGACGCCCGGCCGCATCCGACCCAGCACGTTGTAGTCGATACGCTCCCGTCCGTCGGCCGCCAGCGCGTCGTCGTGGAGCGGGAGCCACATGTCGAACGGCAAGATGAACTCGAAGTCCTCGGGCAGGACGCCGATGATCGTTCGTGGCTCGTAGTCGATGTTCAGGGAACGTCCGACCCAGGACGGATCCGCGTTCAACCGGTCCCGCCAGAACGCGTACGAGAGCACAACGGTCTCAGTGCCTCCGGACATGCGGTCGCGGTCGTCGAAGACGCGGCCGAGCGCGGCCTCGATGGGGACCACGCGGAAGAAGTCGACGGAGACGCGGTTGTCCTGGAGCACCTCGGGGTGCGCGTCCCCCGCGAGCACCGCACGGTCGGCGTGCATGGCCGCGACGGCCTCGAGGGACGTGTTCCCGCGAGCGAAGTCGATGAAGTTTGGACCGGAGACCACGTCGCGGCGCTGCCCCTCAGCCGGAGCGCTCCCCCAGATGATGACCAGCCGGTCAGCGCCCGGATACGTGGGCTTGGCCAGGAGCGTCCCGCGCACAAAGCCGAAGACGGCAGCATTCACCGCGACCGCGCCGGCGAGCACCAGCACGGCCGTCAGGGCGTAACCCGGGCTGCGCTGCAGTGAGCGTGCCACAAAGCGCACGTCGAGTGCCCAGCCGCCCCGTCGGTTCATGATCCAGCGCATCGTTCCCCTCCCCAGGGTCGTCATCCACATCGCGAAGGCCGAGCCGACCAGGTCGAGCGCCGTCCCTATGTGTAGGCGTAGGCGGGCGCGTCTGCCGAGGTGCGGACCGGTGGGCGGGCCGGCGGGCGGGCCGGCCTCGGGGCCGGCGGTGCCCGCGCCTTCGGCAGCCCGCGCGTAGCGGTGACGCACCACGTCCCACATCTCCTCGCCGTAGGCGCGTCGATGCGCCTGCGGGAAGAGCCGAAGCAGGTGGCGAAGCGCGCGCGGCGGCTCACGCGTGCTCACCGCTCCCTCTCCAGGAGATCGAGATCCCGCGCCATATCCAGGAGACCGGCCTGCCGCTCCGCCTCCGCGCGCAACACCGCCCGCCCCAGCGCCGTCACGCCGTAGAGCTTGCGGGGAGCGCCCACGGCGGGCGTCGGCTCCGCGGCCACCGTGGCCTCCAGCTCCGCGGTGACGGCGGGCTCCGCGGTGGGCTCCACCAGCCCGGCGTCCACAAGCTGCGCGATCATCCGGTAGAGCGAGCCGGCGTTCAGGCGAATCGCGCCGTTGGAGCGCGCCTCCAGCCGCTCGAGCAGCGCCACACCGTATGTCGGCTCCTGCGCAAGGAGCAGGAGCGCCAGGTGGTGGGCGGCCTTGAGGGGGAGGTGGCCGGCGGGTGTCGTGGATGAAGCGGGCATCAGCATCTCGATAGTTTTATGCGTTCCGCATAATAACATCGGAGCGCGGAAAGTGTTAGCCGTGACCGCACGTCGTACGTACGTTGTTTCCCCAGCTCGACTCCACGGCGAAGCTCTGATGCCCTACATCGTTCGGCTCCTCGGAAGCGATGACCTTGTTCTCCTGGACAAGGTCGCTCCGGACGTATTCGATGGTCCGGTAGATCCCTCCCTCGCCGAGCGATTTCTTGCCGATCCGCGCCACCACCTGGCCGTGGCGATCCACGAAGGCACAGTCGTCGGGTTCGCGTCAGGTGTGGACTACATCCATCCGGACAAGCCTCCGGAGCTATGGATCAACGAGGTGGGGGTGAGCGAGGCTCATCAACGGCAGGGGCTTGGGAGGTCGTTGCTCGAGGTGCTCTTTGGCGCCGGCAGGGCCGCCGGATGCCAGGCCGCTTGGGTCCTCACGGATGCGTTGAACCAGCCCGCCTTGGGCCTGTACTCATCGGTTGGCGGGACCACGCCCACGGGGCAGCCGGTCATGATGGAGTTCCATCTGGCGTCCGCGTCCGGACGCCCGGCGGAACAGAATCGGGAGGAGACGGATTGAAGGCTTCCTGGCGCTGCGTCGTCGCGTTATCCGTCGCGCCGGTTGCGGCGGTCTGTGGCTCGGACGGCGGCCCATCGGTCGAAGTCACGCGCACCGACTCCGCGGGCATCGAGGTCGTGACGATCCACGGCCGGTTGACGGACCTCCCGGAGTGGGCGTCGGTCGATGACCGCACGGTGGTCCGAGGGGACCAGGCCCCGTTCCTCGGGAGCATCGGAGAAGTAGGATGGCTCTCGGACGACCGCTTCGCCGTCGAAGATGCCCAGGGCAACTCGCTCCAACTCTTCTCGTCGACGGGCCAATACGTCCGCGAACTGGCAGGGCGCGGGGACGGCCCGGGCGAGATCCGCAACATCGCGACGATCACCGTGGGAGTCGGGGACTCGCTCTACGTGTTCGACCTCAACCTTGCCCGCACGAGCGTCCTGGATCCGGATGCGGGCCTCGTACGGACGGCGCCCGTGGTTCAGAGGGAGGGTGATCCCCTCGTCTATGAAGCGTGGGCGCTGGGTCCGGATCGCCGTCTCGTCTACCAGATCGGGTACGACCCGAGCGGCCTGAGCGGCCCCTATCCGCGGAAGAATCAGAACGACGCGATCCTGAGCGTGCGTGACGGCGCGGGAAGGGTACGGTCGGGACCGGTTCACTTTCCCGGTGACTTCAGCGCCGACGTCGAGAGGGGCGATGCGACCGCTCCCTTTTCCAACCGACCGTTCATCGTCGCGGCGCGCGATCAGGTCGTGTACGGATCCGGCCTGGCCTACGAACTGAACGTGGCCTCCGCCGCGCTCGAGCTTCGGCGCGTCATCCGATGGCCCGACCTGGCCGAACCCATCTCGGATCAAGAAGTGGATTCCGCTCGAAACGTTTACCTGGATGCGGGCACTCCCGTGCTCAAGATGCTGGCCGCGTCGACGATGACCCCGAATCTGCTTCCCAGCCGGCGTCCCGCGATGGGTCCGGTGCTGCTCGACGACAGTGGGCGCTTCTGGGTATCGCGCTTCGAACCGAGGGTCTGGGGCCCGACGTTGCACTCGGAATGGCATGTGCTCGACGCGACCGGCCGTCCCCTGGGTAGGCTCTCCATCCCGGCACGCTCCCGGTTGATCGCCGTTCGTGGGGACCAACTGCTCCTCGCCGAGGCCGATTCATTGGACGTGGAATCGCTCCACCTGGCGCGACTCCGCAACTGACCGGATGATCATGCGTATCTTCCCTCTGTGTGCCCTCGCCGCGACCGCGATCCCTCTCGCTCCAGGTGGTCCACCCATGCGCTTCACGCTCGTCACCCTCGCTCTGCTCGCTGCCTGCACCTCGTCCAAGCCTCCACAGCAGGACGCGCAGGAGGCCGTCCAGACACACGAAATCACGAACGCCGAACAGCTCGTGCGCGCCATGCACGACCGGTATGTGGACAGCTGGTACGGCACGGTCACGTTCACGCAGGCGACCATCCGCCACGGAGCCGACGGCACGGCGGACACAACGATCTGGCACGAGGCCATGAAGTCGCCCGGCCGGCTGCGCATCGACATCGGGAGCCTCGGTGACGGCAATGGGCTGCTCTTCGCCACCGACACGCTGTTCAACATCCAGGGCGGGAAGGTGACTACGCGTCAACCGCTTCTCCATCCCCTGCTCATCCTCGGTTTCGACGTAGTGGGCTATTTGCTTAACTCAAGTGGACACAAGATATAGTGGGTCGAAGAAGCTCACGATTGGGGGCGGCGGCGCGGTCCGCGACCGGTATTCCGGT
>JBBSOM010000060.1:0-9232 GCA_038259715.1 Longimicrobiales bacterium | reverse complement strand
TGACGAGCGCACCCATTTCGCGAGCGATCTCGGCCACCATCGGCGCCGCTCCCGTTCCCGTGCCCCCGCCCATGCCCGCGGTGACGAACACGAGGTCCGCACCGTCGAGCGCGCGACGAACGTCCTCCTCGCTCTCGGACACGGCCTGCCGCCCGATCTCCGGGCGCGCGCCGGCGCCGAGCCCGCGCGTCAGCTTTTTGCCGATCTGGATCGTGACGTGCGACCGGGCGCTCTTCAGCGCCTGCGCGTCGGTATTCATCGAGATGAACTCGACGCCCTCCAGGTCCTCGTCGATCATGCGGTTCACGGCGTTCCCGCCGGCCCCACCCACCCCCACGACCTTCATGCGGGCATTCTGCGTCGGGGTTTCCTCGAATTCGAAGATCATCATGGTAGCTACTCCCTCCTGAGTAGTGGTGGTGTACGCCTAAAAGAATTCTTTCAGCCAGGTGCCGAGCTTGGTCAGGACACCCGACGTGATCGTGGAGGCCCCCTCACCCGTCTCGGCGAAACGATCCGCGCCCCACAGGGCCAGACCCGCGGCGATGCTGAACTTCGGACGCGCCACGGAGTCGGCGAGGCCACCCAGACCCTCGCGCGGGACGCCGTAGCGCACCGGAGCGGCAAAGATCTGTTGCGCGAGCTCCACGATGCCGGGCAACGCGACGGTCCCCCCGGTCAGCACGATGCCGGCTCCCAGGTTGTCCATGAGCTCGGCATCGACCAATTCCTGTTGGACGAGCCCGAACATTTCGTCCAGCCGCTGCTCGACGATGTGCGCGAGCAGTTCCCGCGCGACCGCGCGCTTCTGGTTCGGCGACGGCCCCGGCAACTCGACGGTCTCGCGCGGGTCGACGAGCTGGGTGTACGCGGTCGCGTATTGCTCCTTGGCCTTCCGCGCCTCCGCGTATGGGATCGAAAGGCCGTGCACGAGGTCGGCGGTGAGCGTGGCGCCGCCGAAGGGCAGGATCGCGACGTGGCGGATCTTGCCCTCGTAGTAGGCGGCGATGTCCGTGGTCGACGCGCCGATCTCGACCATGCAGACCCCTACCTCCTTCTCGTCCTCGGTGAGCACGGCGCGCGCTCCCGCGAGCGGCTCGAGGACGAGTTCCTGCACGCGGTACCCCGCCCGATTCACGGCTTTGCGGATGTTCGCCGCCGCTGTGACGGCCGAGGTGACCAGGAAGACCTCGGCTTCGAGGCGCACACCGGACATCCCGAGCGGGTCCTTGATGCCACGCTGGTTGTCGACCCTGTACTCCTGCGGAATCGCGTGCAACATCTCGCGATCAGGCGGCAACGCCACCGCACGTGCGACCACATGGACGCGCTCGACGTCGTCGGGGGTGACCTCCTCGTCGGCGATCGCGACCACGCCCATCGAGGTCGACGCGCGCACGTGGTCGCCGCCCATCCCCGCGTAGACCCGGTCGATCGTGGCCCCCGCCATCAATTCGGCTTCCTTGATCGAGGAGCGGATGGAGTCCGTCATCTCCTCGATGTTCGTGACCATGTCTCCCCGTACTCCACCGGTCCGGGCCTGCCCCACCCCGAGCACGGTAAGGCCGGGGCGGCGCGGATTCCCGGCCACCTCGCCGATGACGACGCAGGTCTTGGTCGTTCCGATGTCCAGCCCGGCGATGAGGTTTGCACGCATGGTCTTCGTCGCTCTCGTTTACTTGTGTCTGCGAACCACGACCTGGTCCGCGTACCGCAGATCGATCTCGGCGGGAGCCCGGCCGGGGACGCGCCCGAGTGCGTCCGCCAGGACCGCCAAACCTTCCTTCAGTCGCCGAGCCGGCTCGCCGAGCGTGAGCAGAAAGTCGACACGGGGCTCGCTCCAGCGCACGACCACCGTGTGCTCATCCTTCCAGGCGACGTCCGAGACCATCTGGACGAACGCCGTATCGGCGAGTTGGAAGCGAGCTACTTCCGCCACCAGCGCACGGCCCCGAGCCGGTACGTAGCGCGCTCCGGGCGCCGGTTCGCGCGGAAGCTCGATGATCGGGAGGTCGACCCTGCGGCCGGCCGGATCGATCGGGAGAATCACGCCCTCCGCGTCCACGGCCTCCAGGGTAGGCGTCGGCACGAGCCCCACCGGCTTCCGCTCGATGACGTGCACGACGAGCGTGCCGGGCATGCGCCGGCGCACGCTCGCCTCTGACACGAGCGGGTGCTCCATGACACGGCGCGCCCACGCATCCGTGTCGCCCCAGACGCTCTGGCCGGGCGAGAGGTGCAGCACGCGCAGGACCTCGCTCCGGTCCAGGTAGTCGAGGCCCGTGATCTCCACGGTCCTCACGCGGAAGGTGTTCACGGCCGAGAGAGCCACGAACGCTTTCGAGCCACCGACCCAGAGCCCGCCGAGCACGAGCGTCACGAGCAGGATACGGACCTCTCTACGCATGGTTGGCCTCCTGCAGCCTACTCAGGACTTCCGCACCCACACGCTCCACCGATCCGGCCCCCAGCGTCAGCAAGGTGTCTCCGGCACGCAGGTCCTTCGCCAGGGCCGCGGGCAAGTCGTCCACCGAAGCGTGGTAGCGCACGTTCCGAGCGCCCGCGCTCTCGGCGGCCCGCGCTACGAGGTCACCCGTCACGCCGGGGATCGCCGCTTCGCGCGCGGGGAACACGTCCGTGACCCACACCACGTCCGCCGCCGCGAGCGCCCGGCCGAAGTCGAGGTGGAAGTCGCGCGTCCTGGAGTAGAGATGGGGTTGGAAGGCCACGACCAGGCGGGTGCCCGGGAAGGACGCCCGCGCGGCCTCCAGGGTCGCCCGAATCTCGGTGGGGTGGTGTGCATAGTCGTCCACGACGGTGACGCCACCGACCTCGCCCAGAAGCTCGAAGCGGCGCCCGACCCCGCGGAAGCCCGCCAACGCGGACCGGATCGCATCCCACGGCACGCCGAGTGCGCGTGCCGCGGAGGCCGCGCCGAGCGCGTTGCGCAGGTTGTGGTGTCCGCCCAACGCGAGGCTCATCGGTCCGCGGTCCGCTCCGTCCTCGCGCACCCGGAAGCGCGTTCCGCCCGGGCCGGTGTGGACGTCCTCCGCGCGCAGGCGGCTCCCGGCGGACAAGCCGTAGCTGTACGCGCCGGCACCGACCCCCGCCAGCAGCGCCGAGGCGCCCGTATCGTCCGCGCAAGCGGCTACGCGGCCACCCGCCCGTATGCCGCAGAGGAACGTACGGAAGCCGGTGCGTACGCCCTCGATGTCTCCGTAGACGTCGAGGTGGTCCGCCTCGAGGTTCGTCACCACCGCGACGTCCGGCGTCAGCGTATGGAACGATCGGTCGTACTCATCGGCCTCGACGACGTACAGATCGCTGCCGCCGAAGCGAAGGTTCCCGCCCCATGCCGCCACGCGCCCCCCCACCAGGCCGGTGGGGTCCATTCCGGCCGCCACGAGCATCTCCGTGGCCATGGCGGTCGTGGTCGTCTTCCCGTGCGTACCCGCAACCGCCACCAGGCGACCCCGGTTCACCCACGCTCCGAGCGCCCGTGCCCGTTTCATCACCGGGATGCCGAGTTCCATGGCGCGGAGGAGTTCCGGGTGGTCGCCGGGCACGGCCGACGTCAGGACGAGCGCCGCGGCGCCGTCGACGTGGGCAGCGTCGTGGCCGACATGGACGTCTCCGCCCAGTTGGGCGAGGTCTTGCAGCGCGCGCGAATCCTTGACGTCGCATCCGCTCACCTGGCCGCCGCTCCGGATCAGGAGTTCGGCGAGCGCGCACATACCCGCCCCGCCGACCCCCATGAAGTGTACCGGGCCTTGGCCGGCGAGCGCCCGCAGATCGACGTCGACCCTGATCATCGGGTCCCCCTCGGGGCGGCGCTCGGCAGCAGCGACGCGATGTCGCGGGCGATCTCGATGGCGGCGCTCGGGCGTGCCCGCTCGCGCGCGGCCGACGCCATGCGCATGCGAAGCTCCGCGTCCCCGGCCAAGCGGCCCACGTGCGACCAGAGCGCCCCTCCCGTCAGCCCCGCCTCCGACACCACGACCGCGGCGCCGGCTTCTGCGAGCGCGCGGGCATTGCCGGCCTGATGGTCGGCGGCGGCCGACGGCAGCGGGACCAGAATGGCGGGGATGCCGTGGTTGAGCAGCTCGGCCGTGGCCATCGCGCCGGCGCGGCTCACGGCGAGATCCGCCGACGACAGCGCCGCGGGCATGTCCGCGATGTACGACGTTGCGTGGACCCACGCCGGCGCGCCCAGCGCTTCGAGGTCCTGGGATATCTCGTCGAAGTGGCTCGGGCCCGTGGACCAAAGCAGGTGGAGCTCCTCCGGGCGCGTCAACGCCCCCGAGACGACGGCCCGCACCGCTTCGAGCACGGTACGATTGAGCGCACGGGACCCCTGACTTCCGCCCACGACGAGCACGAGTGCGGCACGCTCGGGGATCGAGAAGAGCGCCCGGGCATACGCCTTGTCCAGGTCCGGGTTCGGGCGGACGGGATTGCCGCTGACGACGGCGCGCGCCCTGGCCCGAGCCGGCAGGAGCGGGAGGACCTCCGGGAACGCCACGTGCACGCGCCGGGCCCAGCGCGCGAGCAGGCGAGTGGTTGCGCCGGGTACGGCGTTCTGTTCCTGGAGCACGAGGGGGATGCCCTGGAGTCCCGCCACGATCCCGGCCGGCCCACCGGCATAGCCCCCCGTCACCACGACCGCCTCCGGCCGCAGACTCCGGACGAGGTCGGCGACCCGCAGCAACGACAGGCCGAGCCGTGGGAGCGCGCGGAAGCGATCCACGCCAAGGGCGCCCCCGCCTCGGCGGAAGCCCTCGACCGGGAGGAGGAGGTACTCCAGACCGCGTTCCGGAAGGATGCGAGCCTCCACACCGCGGCTGGCGCCGACGAAGAACGGCCGCACATCGGGCCGAAGCGCGACGAGCGCGTCCGCGAGGGCGAGCGCGGGATAGAGGTGTCCACCGGTACCGCCGCCCGAGAAGACGACCGCGATGCGTGCGTGCTCATGCACGGGCCCCCTTCCCACGCGCCGCGGCCCGGGCGACCGAGATCAGGATGCCCAGCGCCGCCAGGGTGACGATCAGGTTGGAGCGGCCGTAGGACACGAGCGGCAGCGCCAACCCGGTGGGCGGCACGAGCCCGAGCCCGACCGCCATGTGCAGCACTGCCTGGAGCGCGATCAGGTTGGTCACACCCATGGCCAGCAACTCACCGAAAAGATCCGGAGCCCGGCTCGCGATGCGGAATCCGACCAGGATGATCGACAGGTACAGTCCGACGAGGAAGACAACCCCCATCAAGCCCCATTCCTCGCCGACCATCGCGAAAATGAAGTCGTTGTGGGCGTATGGAAGGAAGCCGAACTTCTGCCTCCCTTCCCCGAAGCCGACGCCGGTGAGCCCCCCTGAGCCCAAAGCCACGAGCGACTGGCGGACCTGGAAACCGGCGCCCGACGGATCGGACGCGGGGTTGAGAAACGCCGCGATGCGGTCGGCACGGAATCCCACGGCCAGCTGATGGTGGAGCACGGGGATCATCGCCAGACCCAGGACGAAGAAGTGCGCAATCCGCGCTCCGGCCGCGAAGACCACCAGGACCCCGAGCAGCGCAATCAGGACGGCCGTCGACAGGTCGGGTTCGAGCGCGATCGGCAGGAGGAGGATGCCCCACATCAGGAAGAACGGCCCCAGGCCGAGCGACAGGCTCTTGAAGTGGTCGTTTTTCGCCTTCTTCACGGCGATCGCGGCCGTCCACACGATGATCGAGATCTTCGCGAGTTCGGACGGCTGGATCGTGACGCCCAGGCGAAGCCACCGTCGGGATCCGTTGATCACCGGGGCGATGGCCTCTGTCCCGGGCAGGACGATCAAGACCAGCATCGCCACCGAGCACCAGTACAAGGGCCACGCGCACCGCTGCCAGACCGAGTACGGCAGGAAGGCGAAGGCGCCCAGCACGACCAGGCCCACCGCGGCTCCGCCTGCTTGCCGCAGCACGAAGTACGTGTCGGGGAGGCCGGAGCGCAGGGCCAGAACCGAGGACGCGCTGTACAGCGTCACGAGGCCGAACGAGAGGAGCAGCAGGGTGAGGATGACGATGGCGCTGGCTTCCCACCCCCGTCCGAGGCCAGACTCCGGAAGCGAGATCGGGCGCGGGGCCGCGACGTCGAGGCGGCGCGCCGCCATCAGGCGAGCTCCCGCGCCAGGGCCGCGAAGCTCCGTCCGCGGTCCTCGTAGTTCTCGAACATGTCGAAGCTCGAACACGCCGGACTGAGCAGGACGATGTCGCCCGGCCGCGCTCTTTCGAGGGCGCCGTGCATCACGTCGGCGAGCGTGCCCCCGCTCAACATCAGGGACGCGGCGCCCTCCAGTTCGTGCGCGATGCGCCCACCCGCGGCGCCGAACGCGATCACGGCGCGGACCCGGCCCGCCAGCGCCGCGCGCAGCCCCCCGAAATCCTCGCCCTTGTCCTTGCCCCCGAGGAGCAGGACGATGGGACGGGACAAGCTCTCGAGCGCGCTCTTCGTCGCGGCGACGTTGGTGGCCTTGGAGTCGTTGACCCAGAGCACGCCGCGCCGCTCGACGACCGGCTCGAGCCGGTGCGGCAGGGGGCGGGCGGACTTCAACCCTTCCCCGAGATCCGCGGCGGCGGCGCCGGCCACACGCGCCGTGAGAGATGCCGTAAGAGCGTTGAGGCGGTTGTGGCGGCCCAGCAGCGGCAGGTCCGCGGCGCGGAGAAGCGACTCCTCATCCTCGACGCGGAGCATGAGCGTCCCGTCACGCTCGAATGCGTGCGCAGCCGGACTTTCGTCGATGGCGAACCGGAAGCGCGCTCCGGGGACGCCGCCCGCCAGGGCGTCGACGGAGGCATCGTCAGCGGGAAGGATCCAGCGGCTGGAATCGTCGGCCCGATCGAAAATGTGCGCCTTGTCGGCGTAGTACGCTTCCACGTTTCCGTACCGGTCGAGATGATCCGGTGACAGGTTCGTGATCACCCCGATATCGGGACGGAACGTATCGAGTCCAGCCAACTGGTAGGAACTCATCTCGAGCACGTACCAGTCCGGTGCGACAGGAAGGAGCGCGAGATCGGAGGCCGCGGGGGCGAGTCCGCCGCCCACGTTGCCGCCGACCGCGGCGCGCAGTCCCGCCGCTTCGAGGAGGTGTCCCACCAGCAAGGATGTCGTCGTCTTTCCATTGGTTCCGGTGATGGCGATCAGTGGACCCGTGAAGAACCGAACGGCGAGTTCAGGCTCGGAGATGCAACGTCTTCCGCGATCCGCGAGCGCCCGGAGCACCGGAGCGTCCGGGGGGATTCCGGGACTGGCGACGATGAGGTCCGCCCCGGCCATTCGCTCGAGGTCGTGGCTTCCGTATTCCACGTCGGCGCCCAGATCCCGGAGCTCGGCTCCACCAACTGCAGTCTGGGCATCAGTACGCAAATCCGAGACATAGACCTCACCTCCCTTCTCGAGGACCAAACGGGCCGCGGCTTTTCCGCTGGCTCCGAGTCCGATGACAGCCACCTCTGCTCCCCTCACACCGCTCATGGCTCCGCACCCTATACGCTACCGGAGCTTCAGCGTGCTGATCGCGAGCATCGCGAACAGGACTCCGAGGATCCAGAAGCGCACCACCACCTTGGTCTCGGGCCAGCCGAGCTTCTCGAAGTGGTGATGGATGGGAGCCATCCTGAAGATCCGCCGACCTTCTCCGTATCGGCGGACCGTGAACTTGAACCATGACGTCTGCAGCATCACCGAGAGGCTCTCCATGACGAAGACGCCTCCGGCGATCACCAGCAGGAACTCGGCCTTGAGCAGGATCGCCATCACGCCGATCGCGCCGCCGAGCGCCAGGGAACCCGTGTCGCCCATGAAGACTTCGGCCGGGTGCGCGTTGAACCACAGGAAGCCGATGGCCGCCCCCGCGAGCGCGGCCGCGAAGATCGACAACTCCGCTGCTCCCGGCAGGTAGAACAGCCCGAGATAGTGCGAGGTGTCCACGCGGCCCGTGACGTAGGCCAGGATTCCGAAGGTCAGGGTGACGATGGCCGTGAGCCCCGCCGCCAGGCCGTCCAGGCCGTCGGTCAGGTTCACGGAGTTGGAGGTGCCCGCCACGACGATCACCACGAAGACCACGAAGGCCGGTGCCCAGAAGACGGCGGACCAACCGGAGAAGAAGGGCACGCCGGTTACGGTGCCGGGCAGTGGCGAGATCGGATGCAGGACGAGCAGCGCGCCGAGGCCGACGCCGAAGACCGACTGTCCGATGAGCTTGTAGCGGGCGACGAGGCCCTGCGGATGCTTGCGGACCACCTTGAGGTAGTCGTCCAGAAAGCCGATCGCGCCCATCCAGAGGAGCGAGACCAGCGCGAGGATCGTGTACCAGTTCGTGAGTTGGGCCCAGAGCAGCGTCGACAGCGTGGCGGCCAGAATGATGATGACCCCGCCCATGGTCGGCGTGCCGGCCTTCACCAGGTGCGTTTCGGGCCCGAAGTCGCGCACGACTTGTCCGACGCGCAACGCGGCCAGCCAACGGATGGCAGGCGGACCGACGATGAACGCCACGAGGAGGGACGTCACCACGGCGCCCGCGGCGCGGAAGGTGATGTAGCGGAACAGATTGAAGACGATGTGGACGTCCGCGTACCGGGGCAGCAGATGATAGAGCATCAGCGCTCCGCTCCGCCGGCATCCCCGGCGGCACCCATGTCTGCGCTCGCAAAGTCGGCCTGGAGCAGCGGGAGGATGCCCTCCATCGCCACGCCTCGGGACGCCTTGAGCAACACCACCTCGTCGCCGTGGAGCCGGTCCCGCAGCTCAGGATACGCGCTCTGCCAGTCCGATGCGGCAAGCACCCGCTCGTCCTCGGGAGCCACCGCCGCGAACGAGCCCGTCGCGACCACGAGCGATACGTCCCGGCCCAGTGCGTCCGCGAGCACTTCACGGTGCAGGCGCTCGGACTCGGCGCCCAGTTCGAGCATGGTGCCCAGCACGACGACCCGTCGGGCAGCAGCCTGTCCCTCGACCAGGTCGAGCGCCGCGCGCACGGACTGCGGGTTGGCGTTGTAACAGTCCACCACGACGGTGAGATCACCGATGCGGCGCACCTCACCGCGCATCTCTCCCGCGCCCACGTCCGCGAGGCCCTCGACGGCTTTGGCAGGTGGGACGCCGAGCAGGTCCGACACGGCCAGAGCCAACATCGCGTTGGCGACCGCGTGGCGACCCGGAACGTTCAGGGTGACCGGGTGCCCGTGCCAGCGG
>JBBSOM010000059.1:0-9245 GCA_038259715.1 Longimicrobiales bacterium | reverse complement strand
TCACGAAGAGGGAGGACTGGTCGTCATCACGCTCGTGCCCGACTGGGAGGCGCGCGCGCTCCTGGAAGTGCTCGGGGAGGCGACCGGACTCCGGGCCACCGGATACCTGCGGGTCGGCCCCGATCGCTTCGCCCCGATGGGCCGCGCGTTCCAGCGCGGAGAGACGGTCGACTCCGTCCGCGTGCGCCAGGCCGCCACCGCGGCGTCCCTGCTGGTGGTCCATGGGCTGAACGCCGGAACCGATGCGTGGGGTCGCGCCCTTGCGAATCGCAACGCCCGCGAGATCCTCTGGCCGCTCGACGCCCGCGGAGCCGACGCGGCGGGGGTCGGCACGGGGCCGCTCCGCGTGGGCGAGTGGTACGCGTCGCCAGGCACCCAGGCGTCCCCGCTCGCCGCGGATCTGGCCGGCGCCCCGCTGCGGGATCTGCCGCCGCTCACGGCGCTGCTGCCGCTCTCGACCGAGTCCGCCGCTCCGCCCCTCCTGGTCCAACTCGGTGGGACCGGGGCGGGCGAGCCCGCCCTCGTGCTCGATCGGACCGGTGGCCGTCGTCGTGCCATCGTGCTCGCCCAGGGCTTCTGGCGGTGGGGCGTTCGGGACGGTGCCGGGCGGGACGCCTATCGACGTCTCTGGTCGGGAGTCGGGGGATGGCTCCTGGCTCAGGACCCCACCACGGTGGCCAACGAGGTCCGTCCGGAACGCTGGGTGGTCCCGCGCGGCGCGCCGGTGCGGTGGAGGGTCCCGGGGGGACCGGCCGACTCGGTCCGTCTCCAGCTCTCCGATTCAACCGGGGTGGTCGTCGACACGGTTCTCGCTGGGGGTTCGGACCGGGGGACCGGCATGCTGCCGCCAGGTACCTATCACTACCGGGCCGAGACATCCACGGATTCCCTCGGTGCGGGGCGATTCGACGTCGAGGCCCGGACCGACGAAATGCTTCCTACGCCTTCGAAGCCGGACGCCCCTTCACGTCGACGCTCGGCGGCGCTTCTGGGCGGCGGCTCGGGGAGCCCCTTGAGAACTTCGCCGTGGGTCTATCTTGGGGTCCTCGTCCTGCTCAGCGCCGAATGGATCGGACGTCGCCGGGCGGGCCTGAGATAGCGATGGCGCGTCTTTTCAAGAAAGCACCGGAACGGAAGAAGGGCCTCTGGCGCCGGGTCGTCGACCTCGCGCTCACGGACGTGCGTGTCCTGGCCGGGGGAATGGACCACGACTCTCTCGAGACGCTCGAGGAGCGCTTGCTGGCGGCCGACTTCGGGGTGCCCGCGACGCTCAGGCTCATCGACCGTGTCGAGGGCGCGGCGCGCCGCGGGAAGGTGCGCGGAGCCGACGGACTGCGCACCGCGCTGCGCGACGAGATCCGCGACATCATGGCGCCGTCCGCCAATGCCCCGCTGGCCGCCGCGGACGCCCCGCCGACGGTCTACCTCGTCGTCGGCGTCAACGGGGTGGGGAAGACCACGTCGATCGCGAAGCTCGCCCACTACCTGCGCCACGTCGAAGGACGGAGCGTGATGCTCGCCGCGGCCGACACGTATCGGGCCGGCGCCGTGGAGCAGCTCGCCGTATGGGCCGAGCGCATCGGCGCCGACTTCATCCGGGGCCAGCAGGGCGGGGACCCGGCCGCCGTGGCCTTCGACGCGATCGTCGCGGCAAAGGCGCGTGGTAGCGACGTCCTGCTCATCGACACCGCCGGCCGGCTGCACACCAACCGCGGGCTCATGGAGGAACTCGAAAAGATCGACCGCGTCGTTCGCCGCCAGATCGAAGGTGCGCCACACGAGACCCTCATCGTGCTCGACGCGACCGTCGGCCAGAACGCGGTGCGTCAACTCGAAGCGTTCTCGAAAGTCGTCGACGTCAGCGGGATCATCCTGACCAAGATGGACTCGAGCGCACGCGGCGGTATCGTCGTGTCGTTGCAAGAGGAGTTCAGTGTGCCCGTGAAGCTGGTCGGTGTCGGCGAGGGGGTCGAGGACCTCGAGACGTTCGACCACGAGGCGTTCGTCGAGGGGATCTTCGGCGGGTAGGAGATGGACTACTCGCACCTCGACCGTCCCGTCCAGTTCCTGAAAGGTGTCGGCCCCCGACGCGCCGACGACTTCGTGTCGATCGGCGTCACGACCGCACGGGATCTGCTCTACCACGTCCCGCGCCGGTACGACGACGCGTCCACGGTGCACCCCATCCGCGATCTGCGCGTCGGGATGGATGCCACGGTCATGGGGCGGGTGCGCTCCAAGGGCGTGATCCCGACCCGACGGGGCCTGCGGATCTTCCAGGCGGTCCTCCAGGACGAATCGGGCATGATCACGGTCGCGTGGCCCGGTCAGGCTTGGCTCGATCGGAAGCTCCGGGAGGGCGACGTGCTCCTCGTCTCCGGACCCGTGCGCTTCTTTCACGGACAGCAGATCCAGCCGCGGGAGCACACCATCGTGTCTCGCGGTGGCGCAGACGCCCCGCGCGTCGGCACGATCTTCGTGACGTATCCGGCGTCCGAGCAGGTGCCCCAGTGGATCCTCAGGGGAGTTTTCGAGAAGAACCTCGACGCGATGCTCGGCTGGGCCGACGACGACGAGTACCTCACGCCTGCAGAGCGGGAGGTTCACGGCTTGCCGCGCCTTTCCGAGGCGCTGACGATGCTGCACCGGCCGGCAACGATCGCCGAGGCGCGCGTCGGCCGTCGGCGTCTGGCGTTCGACGAACTCTTCTTCCTCCAGGTGATGCAGGCGCAACTCCGGCATCGTCAGACCAAGGCGGCCCCGGGAATCGAGCACCGGCGTACCAACGAACTCATTCGCCCGCTGCACGAAGCACTCCCGTTCCAACTCACGGACGCCCAGACCCGGGTGTTGCGCGACATCCTGGCCGACATGACGTCGGAACGACGCATGAATCGCATGATTCAGGGCGACGTCGGGTCGGGCAAGACGATCATTGCGCTCTTCGCGATGCTTCTCGCCGTCGAGGGAGGGACCCAGGCCGCCCTGATGGCGCCGACGGAGATCCTCGCCGAGCAGCACGCGCGCCGTCTTCGTGAACGGGTGGCGCCCCTCGGGCTCGACGTCGTCCTGCTCACCGGCGCACTCGGCGCCGCGGCGCGCCAGGAGGCGCTCGAGGCGATCCGGACCGGTCGGGCACAACTGGTGGTCGGCACGCACGCGCTCATCCAGGACGCCGTCGCGTTCGACCGGCTGGGCCTGGTCGTGGTCGACGAGCAGCACCGCTTCGGCGTTCGCCAGCGCATGGCGTTGGCCGAACACGGCGAGGGGAGCGCCGACGTTCTCATCATGTCCGCAACGCCGATTCCGCGCTCGCTCGCGATGGCGTTGTACGGCGATCTGGACCTGAGTATCCTCGACGAGCTTCCGCCCGGCCGCACGCCTGTGAAGACGACGGTGAGAGCTCCGGACGGCCGCGATGGGGTCTATTCCTTCATCGACGCCGAACTCCAGGCGGGGCGGCAGGCCTACGTGGTCTACCCGCTCGTGGCCGAGTCCGAGAAGGTCGACCTGCTCTCGGCCACGGAGGAGTTCGAACGCCTGCGCACGGAGGTCTTTCCGAGTCGTCGGCTCGGGCTCCTGCACGGTCAGCTCCCGTCCGAGGAGAAGGATCGGACCATGCGGGCCTTCCTGACCGGTGACTTGGGCCTCCTCATCGCCACGACGGTCATCGAGGTGGGCATCGACGTGCCCAACGCGTCGGTCATGGTCATCGAGCACGCCGAGCGTTTCGGGCTCTCCCAGCTCCATCAGTTGCGGGGGCGGGTCGGCCGGGGTTCTGCCGAGAGTCACTGCATCCTGATTTCGGAGCCCGGGGAGGAGGCGGCCGAGCGCCTGAAGATCTTCCGGGACACGTCGGACGGTTTCAAGGTGGCGCGGGCGGACCTGCGCATCCGCGGGCAGGGCGACCTGTTCGGCGCGCAGCAGCACGGACAACCCGCGCTCCGCTTCGCGGACCTCCTAGAGGATGAGGACGTGCTCATCCAGGCCCAGCGCGCGGCGCGGGCGCTGGTCGAATCGGACCCGGAACTGGCCCTCCCCGAACACGCCGCGGTGAAGGCGCATCTGGAGAGCCGTTACCGTGGACGTCTGGAGATGTTCGGCGTCGGATGATTATTTTGAGCGCCCCCCGCGCGTGGCCGGCTGTGGGGCTTTCCTCTGGAACCGGGTAGACGGTACGTCATGGTGGAAATCAAGGATCTGGACCAGCACGTCGGGGACACCGTCACCGTGAAGGGATGGGTCGAGACCACGCGGAGTCACGGCAAGGTCGCGTTCGCCGTCCTGCGCGACGGCACGGGCATCGTGCAGTGCGTCCTGGTGAAGAAGCAGGTCGACGACGCGACGTGGGAGGCTCACGCGGCGCTGACGCAGGAGTCGACCGTGGCCGTCACGGGCGAGGTACGCGCCGACGAGCGCGCCCCGGGCGGCTACGAGCTCGGTATCGAACAGCTCAAGGTCATCGCCCTGGCCGAGGAGTACCCGATCCAGCCGAAGGAGCACGGCGTCGACTTTTTGCTCGACCACCGCCATCTCTGGCTGCGGTCGTCCCAGCAGCGTGCCGGCCTCAAGGTTCGCGCCGAGGTCTCGCAGGCGATCAACGACTTCTTCTATCGACGCGGCTTCACCCGGATCGACACGCCCATTCTCACAGGATCGATCGGCGAGCACGCCGGCACGCTCTTCAGCACCGACTACTTCGGCGAGAAGGCGTATCTGGCGCAGACCGGGCAACTGTACGTGGAGGCGGCGTGCCCGGCGTTCCGGAAGGTGTATTGCTTCGGTCCGACGTTCCGCGCCGAGAAGTCGAAGACGCGTCGGCATCTGACCGAGTTCTGGATGGTCGAGCCCGAGGTCGCCTTCGCCGATTCGGACGACAACATGCGGCTGCAGGAGGACTTCGTCTCCTACCTGGTCGAGCGCGCGCTCGAGACCTGCCAGGAGGAATTGAAGATCCTGGAGCGCGACACGTCGAAGATCGAGCACGTGAAGCCACCCTTCCCCCGCATCAGCTACACGGACGCCGTGACCCAACTCCGGGCCGGCGGCAGCGACATCGAATGGGGTGCGGACCTGGGCGCGCCCGACGAGGCGGTGATCACGGCGGACCATGAACTGCCCGTCTTCGTCTACAACTACCCCAAGCAGGCCAAGGCCTTCTACATGAAGGAGAACCCGGAGGATGCGCGCACCGTCCTGTGCAACGACCTCCTGGCCCCCGAGGGATACGGTGAAATCATCGGCGGCAGCCAGCGCGAGGACGATCTGGACCGGCTGGTCGGGCGCATCCGCGAGGAGAAGCTGCCCGAGGAGGCGTACTCCTGGTATCTCGACCTGCGTCGGTACGGCTCCTTCCCGCACTCGGGCTTCGGGCTCGGCCTGGAGCGCACGGTCGCGTGGATCACGGGCCGCCACCACGTCCGCGAGTTCATTCCGTTCCCGCGCCTGATGAACCGTCTCTTTCCGTGAGCGACTGATCGGTGGCCAGGTGGCCCGATGGCCGGACGGTCCCGCCGTCCGGTGGCCGATAGCGCGCCGGCTACGGGCCTTCCGCCTTCACTTCATCCCACAGCGCGTCGAGGGCCTCCAGGCCGGCGCCTCCCATTTGGATGCCGCGCTCGCGCGCCAGTTCTTCGAGCCGCTCGAAGCGACGGACGAATTTCCGGTTCGCGCGTGCGAGCGCGGTGGTCGCGTGCACCCCGACCCGCCGCGTGAGGTTCACCACGGCGAACATCAGGTCGCCCAACTCCTCCTCGACGGCCTCGTCGTCGCCCGATTCGATGGCGCGGCGGACCTCGTCCGTCTCTTCGATGACCTTGTCCCACGCGCCCCGATGGTCCGGCCAGTCGAAGCCCACGCCCGCCACACGCTCCTGGATGCGGTGCGCCCTCGTGAGCGGATCGAGCCCACGCGCCAGGCCGGTGAGGACGCCCTCGCCCACTTTGCGCTCGGCGGCCTTGAGCGTCTCCCAGTCCTGGCGCTCTCCGTCACCGAACAGGTGCGGATGGCGTCGTACCATCTTTTCTTCGAGTGCCGCGTACACGGTGGCCGCGTCGAAGCGGTGGTTCTCTTCGGCCAGAACCACCTGGAACGCCAGGTTCAGCAGCAGGTCGCCGAGTTCCGCCGCGAGGGCAGCCGCGTCCACTCCGTCCATGACCGCGTCGGCCACTTCGTGCGCTTCTTCCAGGAGATGGGGGAGCAGGGACTCCGGGGTTTGCTCACGATCCCAGGGGCAGTGCGCGCGCAGGTAGCGGACGAGCGCGAGGGACCGATCGAATTCCCCCGGGCCGGGAAAGCGCGCGGGCTCTGCCGCGGGCTGCGCGGGGGAGCCTTGTGTGGCGCCGCCGGTCGCGGGGCCGTCGGGGTCGGTCGGAGCAGCGGTCATGGTCGCTCGGGAACGGACGTGGTGGACGGAGATCCTCGGGTTGCTCGGGCGCTCCTTCTTCGCATCTTTCCCGGTCTATGTCAACGAACGCTCGGCGCCGCGCCTGGATGGAAGTCCGGGCCGACGCGCTCAGACGCAACCTGGCCACGATCGGCGCTTCGGTGGGCCCGACGGTTCGGCTCGTCCCCATGGTCAAGGCGGATGCGTACGGCACCGGCGTCGCCCGCGCCGTGGCCGCGCTCGAGGCGGCGGATCCGTGGGCATTCGGTGTCGCCACCGTCGACGAGGGCATCGCGCTGCGCACGATGGGCGTCGAGCGTCCGGTCGTCGTCTTCAGCCCCACGCCGCCGCTGGCCGTGGGCCCGGCCGTCCGGGCCCGCCTGACCCTCACGGTGTCGAGCGTCGACGCCGTCGAGCGCCTCCGTGTCGAGGCCGCGGGACGCGAACCCGCCTTCCACGTCGAGATCGACACGGGCATGGGCCGTGCGGGCTTCGACTGGCGTGAAGCGGCCTCGTGGGCGCCCGCGATCCACGCCGCGGCGGAGGCGGGGCTCGGCTGGGAGGGGTGCTACACCCATCTGCATTCCGCCGATGAAGGCCCCGACTCGGTGGCTATGCAGTGGCGGCGGTTCCAGGAGGCGCTCCTGGTGGTGCGTCCACCGGCGGGCGTCCTGATCCACGCGCTGAACAGCGCGGGCGCCCTGCGCTGCCCACAATACGCGGCCGATGCGGTGCGGCCCGGCATCTTCCTGTACGGAGGGGCGGCGGGCCGCGAGCTTCCACTTCCCGAGCCCGTGGTCTCGGTGAGGGCGCGCATCGTTCATGTCCGCGAGGCCTCCGAGGGAACGACGCTGGGCTACGGGGCGACGCACGTGGCCGGAAGAGAGGAACGGTGGGCTACCCTCGCGATAGGATACGGCGACGGTTTGCCGCGCGCGCTCGGAAATCGTGGCTTTGCGCTCGTTCGCGGCCGACGCGTTCCCATCGTGGGACGGACCTCCATGGACGTAACGGTGGTAGACATCTCCGACGTGCCGGGGGTCGAAGTGGGCGATGTCGCCACGCTTCTGGGTTCCGACGGTGAAGCGCACATCGGCGTGGACGAGGTAGCCGACCTGTCGGGCACCGTCGGCTATGAAATCCTGACCGGGTTCACGCCACGGATTCCACGGATCTGGTTGGATGACCACGTTGGGTCGTGACGCGCGCATGGCATGGGCGCGGGAAGTAGGGGTACGCTCCTCCGGGAATGGACGGGAGGGCAACACGGGACGGAAGACTCGAGGGCGTGAAGGCGGCCTGAAGATGTGGGGTAACGCGTGATCCTGAAGAAAGTCGGTGTGCTCCTGGGATTCGTCGTCCTGGGCGGCGTCGCGTGCAGTGAGATCGCCCCCACGGGGGTGGATCCGTCGATGCTGCCGGACGAGCCTGTCACCGTGGAGATCCGCATCCCCTGGGATGACTTCGCGTCGAACCTCCAGGCGTTCGGAGGCTTCGGCACGGCCAGGGATCTCGGATTCGGCGTCGTCGCCCACCAGCTCGGCGACTCGCTCGAGGCACGGACGCTGGTGGCGATGAATCCGGTGCCCACCAGCGCGACCGTGCGCGACTCCGCCGGCACGTCACTCACGGACACGCTGTTGCACGTCCTTCGGGGTCGTCTGATCGCGGTGGTGGACACGCTTGGTTCGGTGGCGACCGGGCCGGTGACGCTCGAGGCGTCCCGCCTCCACCAGGCCTGGGACGCGGCCACGGCGACGTGGACGTCCGCGGTCGACAGCCTTCTGGGGACGACGACCGCGTGGGAGGAGCCCGGCGCCGCGCCGGTCACAGACGCGGTCACCACCGTATGGGAGCGCGCCGACGGAGACTCCATCGTTTTCGCGCTCGACTCGGCGGGTGTGGCCCTGTGGTCCGACACCGCGTCGACGAACCAGGGATTGCGGCTCGCCTCGCTGACGGCGGGAGCTCGGCTCAGGGTCCTGGACGTCCTGTTCCAGGTGGATGTGAATCCTTCGTCGAATCCCGATTCCACGGTCGTCCTGGTGGTGAATCGGAATGCGATGACGTTCGTCTACACGCCCGACGCACCGCCGCCGGACGGATCGGTGCGCGTGGGCGGGACGCCTTCGTGGCGCTCCACGATCGATCTGTCGCTTCCGGCGACCATCACCGGGTCGTCGGCCCTCTGCGACGTCGTGAGTTGTCCGCTGGCGCTCACGGCGGCACGTGTGAGTTATGCCGCACTCGTACTCACCTCCCAAGGGGTCGATCCCGCGTTCATGCCTTCGGACAGCCTGAACATGGATGTCCGTCCCGTCTTCGACGCGTCCGCGCTCCCCAAAGCGCCGCTCGGTACCTCGCTTCTCACGAACTCGGTGGGTAAGCGCGTGGCTCCGGCCTTTTTCGGTGCTTCCGCGGGGACGCAAGTCGAGATCCCGATCACATCCTTCGTCCGTTCGTTGCTCGAGCCGGATACCTCGTCGTCGTCGATTCCGCCGCCGAGCACGCTCGCGCTCTTGTCGACGTTCGAGCCCGGTTCGCTCGCCTTCGGGAGCTTCTTCGGACCGGGGACGGCGAACCCCCCGGTGCTCAAGCTGATCGTCACGGTCGGCAAGCCGGTGGAGCTACCATGATGCGCCGACTCGTTCTCTGCGCCCTGCTCGGCCTCGCGGCGCCCGTCACCGCGTCCGCACAATCGCTCCTGAATTCCGCCGGCCTCGGCCTCCCTGTCGATCCGACCGACGCGCGCACCCGGTCCATGGGTGGGGTGGGCGTGGGGCTGAAGGGCCCGGCGCTCCTGTCCACCGATCCTTCGGCTGCGGTCGGCTTCGTGCTCCCCACCGTCGTGGTGACGGCT
>JBBSOM010000058.1:0-9380 GCA_038259715.1 Longimicrobiales bacterium | reverse complement strand
CGTGGACTCGCCCCCTGGTGCTCCGGCTCCCCCCTCCACCAGCCACCTGGATGCGGCTCCCGTAGAGAAAACTGACAAATGCTATGCTCCGCCTGTTCTGACGTGGTTTCAAGGGAGGGGGAAGAGGCCACGTGGGCCGCTGCGTGTCCGTCGACCCGTACCACGACCTCGCACCGAACGATTCCATGCGATCCGCGGACGATGTTGACGGCGTGCGGCCCGTCATTCATCATGAATGGCGTTTTTGCGCCAAACTGACAAGTATAGTAAACATGTTGAGTGGCCTGCGCTCGACGCAATCCATGCGTGCACCCATGGCAATGTTTCTGTTTGCGCTTGCGCGTACCTCGGCTCCCCCGGCGCGAATGCAACGGCTGAATTCGCTTCCCTGACGGATGCACGTCTCGCGACGGATACATGCCTTGTCGATGACAGTTTCCACCCCGAACGGGCAAACGGTGGTCGCGCTCCTGCGCGACCTGGCGAACAAGGATATCCGCCTCTCGTTGCAGGGGGACAAACTTCGCTGTTCCGCCCCGGACGGCGTCTTGACGGACGAGTTGCGCGCGCTGATCGCGAACCGAAAGCCGGAGATTGTCGCTGCGCTCCGCCAAGGGGCAGCGACCGTCGACGACGGGCCGGTACTCCAGAAGGCTCCCCGCGACGAACCGTTGCCGCTGTCGTTCGCCCAGCAGCGGTTGTGGTTCCTGCACAAGCTCAACCCGGACGACCCGGTCTACAATCTCACCATCGACCTCCCGCTGCCCGACTTGCCGGACGTCGACGCGCTCGAGCGCGCACTGGGCGAGATGGCCAAGCGCCACGAGATCCTCCGCGTGGTCTTCCAGGACATCGAAGGTATTCCCACCCAGGTGATCACGGACGTCCTTCCACGCCTCCGCGTCGTCGATGCCCAAGGAGCCGACGAAGCGTCGCGCGCCCGAGCCACGGCTGAGCTGGTGCAAGCGGAGGCGCAACGTCCTTTCGACCTCGATGCGGCCCCTCCGGTTCGTGCCACCTTGATCCGCGCCGGCGCCGGCACGCACCTCATCGTCGTGCTCCACCACGTTCTGGGCGACGGTTGGTCCATGGGCCTCATCGTTCAGGAACTGAAGGCGCTGTACGAGGCCGAAATCGGCCAGCGCCCGTCCGGCCTGCCCGACCTCGCCTGGCAATATGTGGACTACGCGTACTCCACCCGATCGCACTTCGATCGGACGGATCAGGGCGCGAACGAAGCATACTGGAGGGCCAAGCTCTCTAGCGACCACGCTCCGATGGAGCTTCCCATTGATCGTCCACGACCGAAGGAACTCGGGTCGCGTGGCGCGATCCACGCGTTCCGCTTTCCTCCTGCCGTGGCCCAGGGGTTGCGTGCTTTGAGTCGGGACAGCCACGTAACGCTGTTCGCGACTTTGCTCGCCGCGTACGAGATCCTCCTCCACCGCTACACCGGGCGGAGCTCGATCGTCCTCGGCACGCCGGTCGCCAACCGTCCGACCGTGGAACTCGAGGCGATGATTGGCCTGTTCGTCAATACGGTCGTGATGCGTGGGGACCTCGCCGGCGACCCCACCGTTCGCGAACTGCTCGTCCGCACTCGCAACGAGTGGCTCGAGGCGAACGAACACGGAGACTACCCCTTCGAGAAGATCGTCGATCTCGTGCGGCCGGATCGGCACATGACGCACTCGCCGCTCTTCCAGACCTCGTTCATCCTCCAGAACACACCAGGTATCGGGACCTACGGCGCCATCAGCGCGGGCGCGGTCTTCGAGTTGAGCCTCTTCGTGTGGGACGTCGGCGAGGACCTCGCCGCATCGTTCGAGTACAACCGCGATCTCTTCGAGCCTGATACCATCGCCCGCATGGCGGGGCATCTGCTCACGCTCGCGGAGGCGATGGTCGCGGGCCCGGACACCGCGATTTCCACGCTGCCGCTGCTCACTCCCGCAGAGTCGCGGCAGTTGCTGGTGGAGTGGAACGACACGGACGCTCTCCCGCTGGCGACGGAGCCGGTGCAGTCAGGCTTCGAGCGGCAGGTCGTACGGAACCCCGATGGAGTGGCCGTGCGCTTCGAAGATGCGGCGCTGACCTATCGAGAGCTCGACGAGGCGGCGAACCGGCTGGCGCACCACCTCATCGCGCTCGGCGTCGGCGCCGAGGTGCGCGTGGGAATCTGCCTGGAGCGATCGACTGACGTTGCGGTGGCGGTTCTGGGCGTTCTGAAGGCCGGCGGAGCGTACGTCCCGATCGACCCTGCGTTCCCTCAAGCCCGTATCGAGTTCATCGCCGAGGACGCGGGGTTGCACGTACTTATCACGACGAAGGCGACGAACAGTGCCATCGGGGCGCCGCGCTGTGCCGTCCTCGACCTCGATCGCGACCGTGATGACATCGCGTCGCGCCTGCGCACGC
Organism: Longimicrobiales bacterium; assembly: GCA_038259715.1. GTDB lineage: Bacteria > Gemmatimonadota > Gemmatimonadetes > Longimicrobiales > Gaopeijiaceae > SZUA-318. The sequence goes on along the minus strand of JBBSOM010000058.1, from coordinate 6,962 downwards.
TGCCGACGACGACACCCGCGCCGCGCGACGCGGCGTACGTCCTCTATACGTCGGGCTCCACCGGCAAGCCGAAAGGCACCGTTGTCGAACATGCGGGCGTGTCGAACTACCTCCGGTGGATGTGCGACACCTTCCCGCTCGAGCCCGGCGAGCCGGTTCTGCACACGACGAGCTTCGCGTTCGACATCTCCGTTCGTGAGCTGTTCTGGCCGCTTTCCTCGGGCGCCGAGATCATCCTCGCTCCTGGCGAAGCCCTCGCGGACCCCGCGGCGCTCGCCGATCTCGTCGTGGAGCACGGCGCCGTCTCGGTGCGCTTCGTCCCGCCCATGTTGAGTTTCTTCCTCGAGGAGCCACAATTTGCGAAGTGCGGCACCCTCCGATGGATCTTCTGCGGCGGCGAAGCCATGCCGTCGGCGCTTCAATCCCGTTTCTTCGCGAGGTGTGACGAGACGGGCCTGAATGCCGCGCTGGTGAACACATACGGTCCTACGGAGACGACCATCAACGTCACCGCATGGACGTGCGACCGCGTCGAGCGTGGTCCGACCGCGCCCATAGGGCGTCCTCTCGCGAACACGCGCGTCTACGTCCTCGACGAGCAGCGCCTGCCCGTCCCGATCGGAGTTCGGGGCGAACTGTACGTAGGCGGCGCTCCGGTGGCGCGAGGGTATCTCGGGCGTCCGGAGATGACGGCCGAACGCTTCCTTCCCGATCTCTTTTCGAGCGACCCGACCGACCGGATCTACCGCACCGGGGATCTCGTGCGCTGGCGCGGGGAGGGCGTTCTGGAGTTCCTCGGCCGAAACGACAATCAGTTGAAGATCCGCGGCCGCCGGATCGAGCCGGGTGAGGTGGAGAGCGTGTTGTGGGCCCACCCGGGTATCGCCGCGGCCGCCGTGCTTCCCCGACGCGATCCCGGGGGTTCCATCCGCCTGATCGCGTACGTGTCGCCGCGGGAGGACCATCCGGTGTCCACGCCTGATCTGCGCGAGGATCTGCGGCAGCAGCTTCCCGAACATATGGTGCCGGACGCTTTCGTCTGGGTGGACACCCTCCCGCTCACCGCCAACGGCAAGCTCGACCGCAGCGCCTTGCCCGAGCCGGACGCGCTCGAGGGGCCTGCCGGGTCGTTCGTTCCGCCCGCGAACGCGCTCGAAGCCACGGTCGCGGACATCTGGCGCGGACTGCTCGGCGCCGCGCGCGTCGGAGTCGAGGACAACTTCTTCGACCTCGGCGGGCACTCCCTCCTGGTGATCCAACTCCAGCGCAGGCTCAAGGCCGCCACCGGCTGCGAACTCACCGTGGCCGACCTCTTCCGGCACCAGACCGTGCGCGCGACCGTGGAACACATCGTGGCGAGCAGGGGTCCCGATGACGCCGCTTCTCCCAGTAGCGGGAAAGAGGCCATGAGCGAGGCCAGTGCCACGCGAACCCGCTCGTCCTGCGTCGCCTCGATCCAGCCAACGGGAAGAATGCCGACGATCTTCGTCGTACCCGGACTCAGCGGGGAGATCCTCAGTTACGGCCCCCTGGCGCGGGCCCTGGGAGAAGACCAGCCGCTCTACGGCCTGCGGTCGGTCGGCATCGACGGGGACGAGGAGCCGCTGGATCGTGTCGAGGACATCGCCGCCCGTTTCGTCGCCGACATCCGGGCGATGCAGCCATCCGGCCCCTATCACATCGTCGGGGTGTGCATCGGGGGACTGATCGCCTTCGAGCTGGCGCAGCAACTCGTCACGGAGGGTGAGCGGGTCGCCCTCCTGACGCTCGTGGAAACGTGGTCGCCTTCTACGCATCGACGGATTCGGCAGCGCTCACCGCTCGCCGCAGTCGTGGGTTTCGTGACGGGACGCGTGACCCGGCACATGGAGCACCTCCGCGGGCGGTCGTTCCGCGACAAGCTCACCTATCTCCGCAGCAAGATGCATGTCGTGGGGCAGATCGCGACGACGGGCGACGTGTACCGAGGGGACCAGAGCGCCCGCGCCCGGGATCTGGTGATGGCCCGCAACGGATACGCCGCCGCGCACTATCAACCTCGAGCCTATCGCGGCCGGGTCGCCATCGTCATCTGCAGCGACCGCCCCACGCCTGCACCGGACCCGCGCCTCATCTGGCGGGATCTGGCCACCGAGGAGTGCCCGATCCTGGAGATCGGTGCCCAGGATTCCGGCGGCGTGCTCCAGGTACCGCACGTCCAACACCTGGCTGAAGCGCTACGCACCTGGATGGCAGAGGCCGTCGGGAAGTTCGTCGGGACCTCCGCGTGACGAATACGTGAGCCTTCTTCGATTTCTCATGCGGAGCGCCCGGCGACGGGTTCTCGGCGTCGCGGGTATCGGCATCATCAGCGGTATCGCGGGGAGCGCGTTCATCGCGGTCCTCAACTCGGCGCTGCACGCGGACAACCGCCTGCACCTGCTCCTGCCCTTCTGCGTGATCGTGCTCGCCCGTGTCGCTACCAACCTGTACGCCCAGCTCGTGGTGGTGGACTTCACGCAGGACTCCCTCATGGATCTCTCGGAGGCTCTCTCCCGACGGATCATCGCCACGCCGTATCGGATGCTGGAGCGGATCGGACCGGCCCGTATCATGGCGACGCTCACGGACGACGTCCTCATGTTGGCCGGCGCGTTGCTGGCGGTGCCTTCGGCCATCACCAACATCGCCGTGATCCTGGGATGCGCCGCCTACCTCGCGTACCTCTCCTGGCAGAGCGCCGTCGCACTCCTCTTGTTCGCCTTCATCGGAGCGGTGAGCTACCACTTCCTGCTCCGGCGCTCCTACGAGGCTTTTGTGCGCGCCCGACACGAACGCGATACCCTCTTCAGCCACTACCGGGGACTCACGGACGGGATCAAAGAACTCCAGATGAACTCCGGTCGCCGACGGGCGATCATCGACGACATCGTAGCCAGCGGCCTACGTAGTCGTGCACTGAACATCTCGGCCCGGCGCATCGCGATGGTCGGCGACGGTTGGGCGCAGTTCATGTTCTTCTCGGTGATCGGCATCATGCTCTTTCTCATGCCCGCCATCGAGGAGGTCTCGACCGAGTCGCTCACCGGGTACGCCGTCGTGGCGCTCTACGTGATGTCTCCCTTGTGGGCCCTGATCGGCGCGCTCCCCTCCTTCCAGCGCGGCCAGGCGGCGTACGATCGGATTGACCAGCTCGGGCTCACGCTTGGTGAGACGACCGCCGTGACGGCCCCACTGCCGCCGCGCGAGCCCGGAGAGACCGCCCTAGAGTTCCGCGGCGTGACATTCTCCTACCACGATCCCGACGCCGGACCGCACTCGTTCGAGCTGGGCCCCATCGACCTGACCATCGAGCGGGGCGAACTCCTGTTCATCATCGGGGGGAACGGCAGCGGAAAATCGACCTTCGTGAAGCTGCTCACTGGACTCTACACGCCCGACGCCGGCGACATCCTTCTGGACGGTGCCGTGCTCGACGCAGCGCACCGGGAGGCGTACCGGGAGCAGTTCGCGACGGTCTTCTCGGACTTCTACCTCTTCAACCGCCTTGCGGCCGCGGACGCATCGCACGTCGACGACCACGCCCGAAGCTACCTCGGGCTGCTGGACCTCGCCCAAAAGGTCACCGTGACCGACGGCGTCCTCTCGACGACGACCCTGTCGCAGGGGCAGCGGCGGCGGCTCGCTCTGCTGTCCGCCTACCTCGAAGACCGGCAGTTCTACGTCTTCGACGAATGGGCGGCGGACCAGGACCCGACGTACCGACAGATCTTCTACGCCAAGCTGTTGCCGGAACTCAAGGCGCGTGGAAAGACCGTCATCGTCATCACGCACGACGATCGCTACGTCCACCTCGGCGATCGCGTAGTCAAGCTCGACTTCGGGCGCGTCGCGGATGTCTGGCGGGCCGGATCGGGGCCTCTCGACACCGAAGAGCGCGAAGTAGTCACCCCGACGTGACATCGTCGCCCGGATGGGGCTCCCGCCTGCTTCCGGGTACAGCGAGAGAGGAATGAAGAAGCTCCTTCCCTTGTGGGTCCTGTGGGTCACCGTCCTGCTCAGTGTGCCGGCGGCCGCGCTGGCACAAGCGCCGTCCATCGGCCTGGAGGCTGGGCCGAACATGGCGACGTTGGGTGGACGACGGATCGTGAAGTCGGACTTCCGGACCGGGTTCGTCCTCGGCGCCTTCGCCTCCATCCCGATCAGTGAAGTGGTCTCGATCCAACCGGAGGTCATCTTCTCACGGCGCGGCGCCAGGAGCGCCGCCTACGACTACGATGACATCCCCGCCGACGGCGACGGCCCCCCGATCCGCGTCTACCTCAGCGAAAGAACCCGCCTCGACTACCTCGAAGTCCCCGTCCTGCTGAAGGTCAGCCCTTCCCCCGTCGGCGACGTCGTGCGCCCGGTCTTCTTCGCCGGTCCCTCGGTGGGGTTTCTGCTCGGTGCGAACGAGGTCTATGACACGGACTACACGGAGTACCTGCACTCTACCGACTTCGGGGTCGTCGTCGGAGGCGGCGTAGAGTATCGCCGGCTGTCGCTCGTTGCCCGCTACACGCTGGGTCTCACAAGTATCGCCAGGGACTACGACGCATCCTTCGGGAACGTCCCGGGCGACATCAAGAACCGGGCATTCACAGTGGCAGCCGGGGTCCGGCTGTTCTGACGAGGCGGAAGTTCTACGGAGCGATCAAGAGATCACGCAGACGCGTGCCTCATCCACGGACCACCCAGAGTGTGGCTCCGGTGGTGGCCCGGCCAAGGTGCTCATCCGCGTGGCAGCGCGGCACCGCCGGGCGGTGCTCGATTCGGTGAAGTCGCGTGGACCGGTCCGGGTCCCTACGGTCCTCTATGCGGAGCGGACTACCCTTGTGCGGATCGCGGCCGATTTATGGTACGCTCGGCAGGTGCTCACGGCCGGAGGGTGACCGATTCAGCGCTGACCTTGCCGCCCCCAACCGAGTAGGACATGTTCATGTATACGTTGCAGTGTGTGCATTAGCACGGATCGACACATGGCTAAGACCGGATCAGGCGACACGAAGGCCAGGAAGACCGAGGCCCGATTCCAAGGCAAGGTCTTCGAGTCCATGCATGCGTTTCGCCTTACGGACCGGCAGCCGTCCGGCCAGACGAAGCCAGGCACCGAATCGGGGCGCCGACACCTCAGCGCCTCCATGACCGAGGTCTTGGGACGGGAGGCTTCGCGCGCACTTGTGACGCCAGGGCCCGAAGGACGTGAGGCGGTCAGGCGCGCGGTGGAGGAGGGCCTGCCGGTCGAAGCCGTAAAGCGTCTCCAGGAAGAGTTGGGGCGCTTCGGCGTACCTCGCCCCAGTCACTACGTCGAGAGCATTGCGTCACGAGCGTCCCGATCCCGTCGGAACACTCTTACGCGCGAAGAAGGTGAGAAGCTGATTCGCGTCGCGGCCGTGCTGGCTCGAGCCCTGGACGTCTGGGAGGACGAGGGCGCGGCTTCCGACTTCCTCACCCTACCCCACCCAGAACTCGGGAACGAGACTCCCATCGACCGCGCGAAGTCGGAAATCGGTGCGCGGCAGGTAGAGGATCTCCTTCTTCGCCTCGATCTCGGAATGCCCGTCTGAGCGTGGAGGTCTATCGGGTCTACAATCGCAAGTATGATCCGTTGGATGGGAGGGGGGCTGCAATGGTCGGGGGACGCTGGAACCCTGCCGGGTCTCCCGTGGTCTACGCCGCACTGACGTTCGAAGGGGCCATCCTGGAGCAATTGGTCCACGCCAACACGGGGCGGCTGCCGTCGAATCGACGGGTCGCTCAGCTCTTGATCCCCGACCAGGCGACAGTCCTGTATCTGGATCCAGCCGCGCTACCGGATTGGACCGACGAGGTCGTTTCACAGCGCGCAGGTGGCGAATGGCTCAGTTCCAGAGCGTCGGTGGCGCTGGTCGTCCCGTCGGTAGTCGCCCAACCATGGGGGTGGAATGTCGCACTGAACCCCATACACCCCGCTTTCAAGGAGATCAGCGTCTCGGACATAGTCGACCTTGCTTGGGACCCGCGTCTCGGCACGTCGGGTGTATCCGTCCCCCAACGTCCTTCCTCATAGCGGCGTTGGGTTCGATCCGTCAGTGCCGGTTCACGAGATCGACGCAAACTCAGGATGAGGACCGTGGTGACGGGGCGGTGTCGCAATGCCCTGCTCCGCAGCGCGGCTGGGGGACCTCCGCGCTCCAGTATGCTGTCGCGCAGGTCGGAGGCAAGCCCGCGGAGTGTCACGACATCGACGCGGCGGCCGAGCGCCTCTTCGAGTGAGGTGACGATTGATTTCGTCTGGCGACTCGATGAGACAGCGGCGGGTCTGCCTGATCGCGCGACCCGCCGTCGGATCCGGTGACTCCCCGAAGATGTCGCCTCGGACGGGGGGCCATCTTGGTCTTCATAGATGGCGGGATCTGATCTGAATGGGGAACGTAAGCGCATCGCAATTATGGCCGCGCTCTGCAACAGAACGTGGGACGCACAGCGACGCGGACCCTTTCGTCGGGAGCTCGCTTCCCCGGAGGTTCAGGACCTGGGTCTGAATTCGACGTTCTCAAGCCCCTCGAAATCGCCGTCCTGAGTCCAGAGCGTCGCTTCGTTGTCGCGAGCGGTGGCGTACAGGATGCTGTCGGCCATCGCCAAACCCGATTCCACGCTGACTTGGTCGAAGCAGGTGTCGGTAGATGACCGCGAGGCCGGATGTGATCTTGAGGCGGGTCGGCAGGCTTGGGTGCGGCATGTCTCGTTCGTCCACGAACTTCCTCCATCGTGCAGGGAGGGACATCCCATTCATGGGCCCTCGCGCTCCCACGCTCCCTCCGCTGTGCGTTCCCTAAATTCTGACCGGTTTTCTCTCTAAACTCTGTCCCCCCTCTGGGCAAGACTCACGTAGGATTTCGCCTTCACGTTGCGTGTCCACGCAGGACGATCAGCGGAGGCGAGAGGAGGATGCTCAGGATGGT
>JBBSOM010000057.1:0-9543 GCA_038259715.1 Longimicrobiales bacterium | reverse complement strand
CGGTCCTGCTGATCCGGCTGGCCAGACCGGTGCTGGCGCGCACCTCGGGCCTTCTCGGCACCATGGCGGCGCGGGGCGTGGTCGCCGCGCTCAGCCGCACCGCGCCCGCCATCGCGTCGTTGGTGGTCGCGGTGTCCGTCACGGTCGGCCTCGGCATCATGATCCAGAGCTTCCGCTCGACGCTGACCCGCTGGCTGGGCGGAACGCTCCAGGCCGACGTGTACGTATCCGTTCCGTCCACCGTAGCCTCGCGCGCCGAGGGGACGCTGGCGCCGGACGCGGTGAGGGCGTTGACGAGTGATCCGGATGTGGCGCAGGTGAGCACGTACCGGAGTGCCGACCTCATCGATCCGTGGACGGATGGGAGCGGCGTCGTGCGCCTGGTCGCCCTCGACCTGGCGCCCCGCGGCGAGCGCGCCTTCGACTTCCGGGAGGGCGGCGGTGCGGACGCGTTCCGGGCCTTCCGCGCGAGCGACGCCGTATTCGTTTCCGAACCCCTTTCGTATCGTCGCGGCGTCCAGGTGGGCGACACGCTGCGCCTGCCGACGGACCACGGGCCTCGCGCCTACCCGGTCGTCGGGGTCTTCTACGACTACGGCTCCGACCAGGGTGTGGTCATGATGGCCCGTCGCACGTACACGGCGGCCTTCGACGACCGCGGCGTCACCTCGCTCGGCCTCTTCCTGCGACCCGGGGTCGACGCCGAGCGCGTCGTGCGCGAACTCGAGGCGCGAGCGCCCCCCGGCCAGACGCTCACCATCCGCACGAACGCCGCGCTGCGACAGGGTTCGCTCCAGATCTTCGACCGGACCTTCCAGGTCACGGCCGTCCTCCGCATGCTCGCCTTCGGAGTCGCCTTTGTCGGCATCCTGAGTGCGTTGATGGCGCTCGAGATGGAGCGCGCCCGGGAGTTCGGGGTGCTGCGCGCGAACGGACTGACCCCGCGGCAGGTGTGGCGATTGGTGACGACCCAGACCGGCCTGATGGGCCTCGTGTCCGGGCTCCTGTCGGTGCCCATGGGCCTCGTACTTGCCGCGATCATGATCTTCGTGGTGAACAAACGCTCGTTCGGGTGGACGCTGCGCATGGAGGTGGGGCCGGGCGTCCTGGTGCAGGCCGTCGGGCTGGCGCTCGTGGGGGCGCTGCTAGCCGGGCTCTATCCGGCGTGGCGCATGTCCCGTACGTCCCCCGCGGCCGCGTTGAGGGGAGAATGACGGCCGGCGCGCGGCGTTTGCGATTCCGTGCCGCGTGGGCTGTTCTGGTTGGCATCGCGGCGGGCCTCGCCGTGGCGTGCTCGCGCGACCGGACCCCTGAGGCTGCACACCTCTCGCTCACAGGCATGCTCGCCGGGACGGACACCGCCGGCTATGCGCGGGCGCTCGAGCCGCGCCCATTCACGTTCCCGGCCGATCACGGCCCCCATCCGGACTTCCGCACGGAGTGGTGGTACATCACGGGGAGTCTCGATGCCCAGGACGGACGCGCCATCGGCTTCCAGCTCACCTTCTTCCGGAACGCGCTCGCGCCCCGGCCGCCCGAGTCACCTTCGGCGTGGGCCACGAACCAGGCCTACATGGCGCACTTTGCGCTCACCGACGTCCGGGCGCGAGCGTTCCACGCGTATGAGCGCTTCGACCGGGGTGCACTCGGGCTCGCCGGTGGGCGGGACAGTCCGTTCAGGGTGTGGGTGGGCGACTGGTTCCTCGCGTCGATGGACTCGGTCGGGATGCGCGGGGCAGGGGACGCGTCGGCCACGGCGTCCGACGGCACGTTCCCCCTGCGGCTTCACGCTGCCTCGGCCGACGTGGCAATCGACCTCGTGCTGCGGCAAGGGAAGCCGGTGGTGCTCCAGGGGAATCAAGGCCTGAGTCAAAAGGGGCCCGAGCCCGGCAATGCGTCCTACTACTACTCCTTCACCCGCATGCCGGCAGGCGGCACGGTCCGATTGGGCGCCGATACGCTCGCTGTCTCCGGGCTCGCGTGGCTCGACCGGGAATGGAGCACGTCGGCCTTGTCGGACGGCCTCGCGGGGTGGGACTGGTTCGCGCTCCAGCTGGACGATGGATGGGACCTCATGGTATACCGGCTCCGCGCGGACGACGGTTCGGCGACCCCGTTCAGCGAGGGCGTCCTGGTGGGCCCTGACGGGACCTCCCGCCGGCTGGCGTGGGACCGGGACGTCCAGGTCGAGTCCACCGGTCGCTGGACGGCGCCGGACGGCTCGGTCTACCCCTCCGGATGGAGGGTGCGCGTGCCCGCGCGCGGGTGGGATCTGGATGTCGAGCCCGAGTTGGCCGACCAGGAGTTGAAGTTGGCCTTCCGGTACTGGGAAGGTGCCGTGCGCGTCCGCGCTCACGAGGGCGCGCTCCCCATTCAGGGACGTGGCTACGTGGAGTTGACCGGTTACGCGGGGGTGCGCCCTCAGCGGTGAGGGCGTGCCAGAGCCGGGCTACGCCGCTTCGACGCCGAGCTCTTCCACGAACGCGACGGCGTCGGCGATCTCTTCGGGCGCGATCCAGTGGCCGATTTCGTAGTCGCGCGAAACCAGCGGCGCACCGGCGGCAGCGAGCCGCTTACGGCCCCGGTCAGCGAGCGCGTGGGCGACGGAGGGATCCCGCGTTCCGTGTCCCCAGAAGATGGGCGTCTCGATCGTCTCGTGCATGGCTGCCTCGAGCGAGGGTACGTTCGCGAGAAAGCCCGAGAAGTTCAGCACGGCGTGCACGTTTCCCGGCCGTGTCAGCGCATACGCCAGGCTCATGGTGCCCCCCTGCGAAAAGCCGCCCAGGAGCACCCGTCCCGGCTGTACGCGGATGATTTCCGGAAGTTGGTCCACGAAAGCGCCCAGGGCGTTCAGGCTCTCCAGGAGCCCGGGCTCCTCCACAAGGTCCTCGCTCAGGTAGCGGTACCAGGCCCATCCCGGCCCGTACCCCCAGAGGTGGCCGGGATGGGGGGCTTGCGGGGTCAGAAGGATCCAGTCGGGTGGCAGTTCGGACCGCAGCGCCTGCATGTCGCCCCTGTGGCTGCCGCGTCCATGCATCAGGATCGCGACGGTCGCGCCATCGCATGCGGTGGCGGGCTTGTTCAGGTCGTAGGCAAGCATGGGCTTCAGTCCAGAGGAGTAAGGGTGGTTTCGATGGTAGCGCGTTCTTCCTCCAGCCACGGCGGGAGCTTCAGTTCCTCACCGAGTGAATCGACGGGTTCATCGACCGCGAAGCCGGGTAGGTCCGTCGCGATCTCGAGCAGAAGACCGTCCGGAGCACGAAAATAGATGCTCCGGAAGTAAAGTCGATCGAGTACGGGTGTCACCTCCACACCCAGGGTCAGCAGGTGGTCGCGCCAGGCGGCCTGCTCGTCCTCGTCGGAGGCGCGGAACGCGAGGTGATGCGTCTGCCCCGCGCCCGGCCGCGTGAGGTAGTCGGAGCCCGGCCATCCGAAGAGCGTGAGCGCCGAGTGAGGCGCCACCTCCGCGCCGTCGTAGCGGGCCCAGAACCAGTGCTCGGTCTTCCCGTCGTCCTGGTTCAGGGTCTTCTTGACCAGACGGAGCCCGAGCGCGGACTCGTAGAAATCGTGCGCGCGGGACAGGTCGTCCGTGATGCCGGTGATGTGGTGGATCCCGCTCAGGCGCATGTCGGGCGTGACCACGGGCACCGGCTCGGGGTGCGTCCGGGCGGCCATGGCCGCCTCATCGCGGCCGCCGGGCAGGCGTTCCGTCGGGGGCACGACGAGGACCCGGCCCAATGCGTCGGCAGGCTCGTCGATCGCGTACCCAGGTCCCTTGGTGGCGATCTCGAGGATCTGCCCGTCCGGATCCGAGAAGTACAGGCTCCGGAAGTAGCCCCGATCGATAGGGCCGGAGACGCTCACGCCCGCATCGGTCAGCCGGCGCTTCCACTTGAGATGCGCCTCCGGCGTCGCGACCCCGAGGGCGAGATGGTGCACGCCGCCTACGCCCCAACGCCCTTTTCGGGTGCGAGGCCACTCGAAGAACGTGAGGATCGTTCCGGGCCGGCCGCCTTCGCGGCCGAAGTAGAGGTGATACGAGCCCGGATCGTCGTAGTTGACGGTCTTCTTCACGAGGTCGAAGCCGAGCACGTCGCGGTAGAACGCGAGCGTACGCGCGGCATGGGCCGAGACCATCGTGATGTGGTGGAAACCACGCGTGAGCAGGGTGGGCGTGTCCATACGCCGCCTACGCCCTCAACTCGACCGGCCGGCCTCCGGCACGCGCAGACGCGTAAAGCGCTTCGATCGCGCGCATGTTGCGCGCCGCCTCCTCCGGGCCGTACCGCACGGACGTGCCGTCCAGGACGGCGCCCGCGAAGTGCTCCACCATCCGCTGGTATTCGTCCGCGCCCGGCACGGTCTCGACCGACTCGCCGGCGCGGCCGGTCAGAGTCCGGATGGGCGTGTCGGCCTTTCCGGGCAGGAAGGACGACTCGACCAACAGGGTGCCATCCGTGCCGGCCACCTCATAGACCTCGCGGCGTTCGAGCGTGAGCGCGCAGTCGAAGCGCGCGACCAGTCCATCCTCGAACCGGAGGGCGCCGCTGAGCGCGGCGTCCACACCCCGACTTGTCCATTCGGCGAAGGCCTGCGCCTCGACCGGTTCCGCGCCGGCCAGGGTTCGGCTCGCGTTCACACAGTAGCAACCGACGTCCATGAGGGCGCCGCCCCCGAGATCGGGATCCAGCCGGATGTTGTCCTCACTGCGCAGGCGGAAGGTGAACGCGCTTCGGATCGCCTTGACGGGGCCGAGGTCGCCGGCGCGTAGCCGTTCGAGCACGCGCTCGGTACGGGGATGGAAGCGGTACATGAACGCCTCCATGAGCACCACGCCGTATTCGTCTGCCGCCGCCGCCATATCAAGGCATTCGGCCGCGTCGAGCGCGAGCGGCTTTTCGCACAGGACGTGCTTGCCGGCCGCGCACGCGCGATGCGTCCACTCGCGGTGCATTGCGTTGGGGAGGGGGATGTAGACGGCATCGATCCCGTCGTCTTCGAGCAGCGCTTCGTAACTCCCGTAGTGGCGCGGGATCTCGGCGTCGACCGCGAAGGCACGGGCCCGTTCCGCGTCACGGCTCGCCACCGCGACCAACCTCCCGTTACGGGACGCATGGATCGCGGGTACGACCGCGGCTCTGGCGATGTTCGCGGTGCTGAGCACGCCCCAGCGGAGCTTCCGGTCGGGCACGTCGGGTACCTCCTTCTTTCGGGCCAGGATCTACCAGGGCATCGTCTCTGCTTCGGGCATCTCGCGACCGAGCGGCAGGTCGATCCAGCGGCGCTCCCGGTGCGAGAGCGTGACCGCGTTGATGATCTCCTGCACGCGGGCGCTCTGCGCGAAGTTGCCCTGGTTGGTGGCACCCCCGTTCACGATTTCCCTGCAGAAGTCGTGCACGAGGTTGCCGTAGAACGCCGTGCTCCAGTGGTCGTCGGGCTGCGCACCCGGAGCGAAGTAGCGCTCGGGGATGTCCTGTCTTACGAACTCCACCGCGTCCGGCGTGGCCGTGTGGATCGTCTGGATGACGCCGAACTCCTCGACCAGCCGTACCTGAACCGCACCTTCGGAACCGTAGATGCGCGCTTCGATGCCCGGGTAGTTGCCGACGGTCACGTAGCTCGACTGCATAGAGAGCATCGCGCCGTTCGCGGCCTCGCCCATGAACATGTCCGCGTCGTCGATGTTGATGCGGACACGTTCCGAGTCGAGGTTCGTGCGCCGTCGCATCGGTACCATGTTGGACAGCATGCCCACGACCCGCTCCAACTCCGAGCCGATGCACTCGAGTCCGATGTCGATCGTAGGCGCGCCGTACCCTTCGAGCGCGGACACCGTGATGCCTTCGGGCGTCGGGTCGGTCCCCCACCCGGGCTCGCCTTCGGGCCGGGCCTTGTGGATGCGCTTGTCCATCGGGTTGTCGGGATCGAGCCACTGCGAGTTCTGCTCGTACCCGTTGAAGATGAACGGCTGGCCGATGAAGCCTTCGCGGATCATGTCGAACATGTACATGACCGCGGGCGCGTACCGGAACGTGAGTCCGACCTTGGTCTTGAGGCCCTTCGCGTCGGCCAGTTCCTGCGCCTTCCACACGTCACGGTAGTCGTGGCAGACGGGCTTCTCCACGAGGCAGTGCTTGCCGGCTTCCAGGGTGGCGAAGACCAGGTCCTGATGGTCTCCACGCGTGACCACGTCGACGACGTCGATGTCGTTGCGGGACAGAATGCGCTCGACGTCGGTTTCGACGGTGGGGATGTCGAATTCAGCGGCGCGAGCTTCTGCCAGTTCACGATCGAGGTCGCAGATGGCCACCACCTCGGAAAGCGGGGAGCGCTGGAAGCCGGGAAGGTGGGCCGAGCGGGACCACCGACCGGCCCCGATCACGGCGACGCGGAGTTTTTCGGGCATGTCGTTCAACGACTCCAGGGAGGCACGACCCCGTTCGTTCGCGCGTAGGCGATCGACTGGCCGAGGTGTTCATGAACGTGCGTGGTCGTCATGACCATCAACTGGCGTTGCGTCATGTTCGAGCCGAAGACCGCGACCGATGCGTCGGCGGCGGTGTCATCGATGCCGGCCATGGCCTTCTTCAGATTCTCGAAGGAGCGCGTCAACTCCCGGATGGTCTCTTCCTTGGTCATGTTCCGCTTTTCGAAGGCCACCGTTGTGGGGTAACTCTCGACGCGGATCCCGGTGTCCTCCGGCGCGGCCGCGCCCAACGGGATGGCCAGCAGGTAGTTGTCACTGGCGACGTGCTTGTAGACCTCGCCGACCGACCGGACACCCTCGCCCGGACGCCAGTCATACTTGTCGGCGGGCATGGCCTGAGCCAGTTGTACCAGCTTGGCCTGGACCTGATCGAGGTCGCCGATCAGGTCGGCGACGAACGCGGAGGGCTTCTGGGCCGCGGCGGTGCCCCCCATGGTAGCGAGCATGAGGGCCGCGAGGTGAAGGGAGCGGGGCGCGAACATGAGTCCTCCCGGGCGAGGTCATCGACGCCGGGCCTCCAGGGCCGCGCGCGCCGGACGCCCAAGATCCGGGACACATGGGGGCTCTCGCAAGGAGGCTTCCACACGCTCGGCTCCCTCCGAGCGGCGTTGCTCAGTAGAGGCGCGCGGCATCGAGTACGTTGCGGAGCGGCTTCCCGTCGAGCCATCGGCGCAGGTTGTCGCGGAAGAGCTCCACGATACGGCGGTTCTCCCGGTCGCTGGTGCTGCCCGAATGGGGGCTCACCAGCACGTTGGGCATGTCCCAGAGCGGGCTGTCTTCGGGGAGCGGCTCCTCCGCGAACACGTCCAGGTAGGCCCCGCCGAGGTGGCCGGACGCCAGCGCGTCGATGAGGGCTGGTTCGTCCAGCAGGGCACCGCGCGCGATGTTGATGACGGCCGCCCCCTCGGGAAGCGCCGCCAGTTCGGCGGCCCCGATCATGCCCTCGGTCTCGTCCGTGTGCGGCGCCACCAGCACCAGGAAGTCGGCGCGGGGAAGGAGGCGGGGCAGCGCGTCGGCGGCGTACAGTTCGTCGGCATGGAGGCTGGCCGGCGTCACGTCGGACGGGTCGCGTTTGATGCCGAGCACGCTCATGCCGAAGGCCTGGGCGAAGCGGGCGACCTCGCGCCCGATCGAGCCCATGCCCACGAGGAGCAGGGTGCGCCCTTCGAGGTCCGTTCCCGCGAAGCGCTCCCAATGCCGCTCGGCCTGTGCCCGCGCGATGTGCCGGGCGCGCCGGACGTGCATGAGCATCGACATGGCCACGAACTCGGCCAGCGGGCGGGCGTGCACCCCGCTCGCCGTGGTGAAGACGGTGTCGGGCATCCGCTCCGCGTAGCCCATGCGACGGACGAAGTGGCCGATGCCCGCGCTGGTGGCCTGAAGCCAGCGGACCCGGGGCGCCAATTCCGGCAGGTCGTCGTGGTGGGTGTGGTCGAAGTCGAAGAGGATGTCGGCGTCCGCGAGGTGGGCGAGCCAGCGCTCTTCCTGCTCCGGCGAGCGCTCGAACGCCGCCCCGTGGTGATCGGCCGGGTAGCGGGGGGGGCGGAGCAACTCCGGCCGGTAGACGATGTTCAGCCGAGGATCGACATGGCGAAGTTCCTCCACCAGTTCGGGCTCCAGCCAGCTCGCGATCAGGACGTTGGTCAAGGCGACAACTCCTCGGCATGATGACAGGCGACCAGGTGCTCGGAGTCCGACGGGTCGAGTGCGCGAAGCTCGGGCTCCTCGCGTCGGCACACCTCGGTGGCGAACGGACAGCGGGTGTGGAAACGGCATCCCGACGGTGGAGAAGCCGGGTTGGGAACGTCCCCCTCGAGCGGCGCGTGCGTGCGCGCCCGCGCGTCGGGGTCTGCCACGGGGATGGCAGAGATGAGCGCGCGCGTGTAGGGGTGCTGGGGCCGATCGAAGACGTCGTCGGCCGGCCCGATCTCGGCGAGACGTCCCAGGTACATGACCGCGACCCGGTCGCTGAGGTGCCGCACCATCGACAGGTCGTGGGCGATGAAAAGGTAGGTCAGCCCCAGCTCGTCCTTGAGGTCCGAGAGCAGGTTCACGATCTGCGCCTGGATCGACACGTCGAGCGCGGAGATCGGCTCGTCGGCCACCACGAAGCGGGGTCCGGTCGCCAGTGCGCGGGCGATGCCGACGCGCTGTCGCTGGCCTCCCGAGAACTCGTGCGGAAAGCGACCTTGGAACGAGGCGTCGAGTCCGACTCGGCCAAGAAGCTCCGCCACGCGAGCGTCACGCTCGGACGCTGCTCCGACGCCGTGCACGTCGAGCGGCTCACGGATCGCGCTTCCGATGCGGAGCCTCGGATTGAGCGACGCATAAGGGTCCTGGAAGATCATCTGCATGTGGCGGCGCGCCAGGCGTAGCTCCTCGGCATCGAGGCTCCCCAGATCGGTACCGTCGAACGAGACGCTTCCCGATGTGGGCGCGCGCAGCCGGAGCAGGGCGCGTCCCGTCGTCGACTTGCCGGACCCGCTTTCCCCCACTAGGCCGAGGGTCTCTCCCGCCCGAACGTCGAACGAGACGCCGTCGACCGCCCGCACGGCGCCCGACTGACGGCGAAAGAAGCCGCGCCGGATCGGGAAGTGCACGCAGAGGTCGCGGACCTCGACCAGCGCCCGGCTGTCCGTCGAGGTCGTCATGGCGTGGCTCCGGGCGGGCGTTCGGACGCCAGATCCTTCCAACGCCAGCAGGCCGAGACGTGGCCCTTCGCCACCTCGAGCAGCGGCGGATTCTCCGAGCGGCAGCGCTCCACGACCCAGGCGCACCGCGGAGCGAACGGACATGCGGCGAAGGGTTCGTACAGGTCGGGCGGACGTCCTTCGATCGACACGAGTCGGGCGCGGGTGCGGTCCTGCGGCGACGGCATCGAGCGGAGCAAGCCGAGCGTGTACGGGTGTCGCGTTTCACGGAAGAGGTCGTGCACGGATGCCTGCTCGACGATGTGCCCGGCGTACATCACCGCCACCCGGTCCACGAGGCCGGCCACCAGCGCCAGGTCGTGCGTGATCCAGAGCACGGCCATGCCCAGCCGCTCCTGAAGCTGT
>JBBSOM010000056.1:0-9634 GCA_038259715.1 Longimicrobiales bacterium | reverse complement strand
CGGACCGGGGAAGGGGGGACCGGTCAGCCTTCGCCCGCGAGCGCGCCTTCGTCCAGGATGAAGACGTCGTGACGACGCGCGGCTTCACGGGCGAGGCCGGGCGGGGGCTCGCCCTGAACGAAGAGGATTCGGAGCCGGTGTTCGCGCCCGAAGCCGTAGCGGGTTTCGCGGATTTCGCGGTCGAGCGTGGCCCGCTCGGTCGCGCCATCCGAGCCGGGTGGCACGGGCCGGCCGTAGAAGGCCGCCCCGGAGGCCAGGATTCCCGCGACGGGGATGTCGTACCCAGCGCCCCAGAGGCTGCCGCATTCGCGCGCGTTGCTTCCCATCGTTTCGATCGCGTCGTGACGCATGTACTGACGGCACACCGCGGGCAGGATGGATGCGACGTGAGCCTCTATCCCCGCACGCGCGGCCTGTGAGAATCGCTCCTCGCCCTCCTTCGTTTCGAGGGCTTCCCGGTGAGGGAGGACGAAGCGATACCAGAACGCCGTGAACGGATCCGTGATGCGGTATCGCCGGTTTCGGCTGCGCGGTCCCGCATCGAGGGAGCGGCGGACCTCGATGAGACCGAGTTCCGCGAGGCGCTTCAGATAGGGCGCGAGCTGGCCACTCGCGGAGATGTCCGGGACGCCGGCGTGCACCGTTCCCCAATCCGCCTCACCCCCGGAGAGCGCGCGCAGGATGGCTACATAGCGGGCAGGCGTCTGGGTGGCCCGTTCGACGGTGTCGAGGGGTTGGTCCCGAAGCGCCGACCCTTCGTCCACCACCAGCCTGCGAAGGTTGGTGGACGCCGAGACGGCAGGGTCGAGCCGGCGGAGGTGGCCGGGCATACCTCCGAAAGTCGTGTAGGCGCGAAGACGCGCCGCCGCGTCTGAGCCGGGGAGCCACGGGAGCGCGGCACGGAACGTCAGGGGGCCGAGTTCGAGGCGGAGGAGGCCGAGCGCGGCCTCCAGTGCTTCGTCCATCCGGGGCTGTTCAGGGGCCACGAGCACCAGGTGCAGCGAGCTCGCTCGCTCCCTGGCCGCCGCGAGCACGTCACGGAGCGCCGGCAGAAAGCGGGCGCGCGATTGCTCGAGGCGATGTGCGTCGTCGACGACGAGGATGGATGTCCCGCCCCGTTGCTCCGCGGCGCTCAGGAGGTCGTACCACGAGCGGTCGCCCGGGCCGGGATCGGGACCGTCCTCGCCGTAGCCCGCGGCGAGGGTGGTCGCGAGCGCTGCCCTCTGGAGCGGTTCGGGGAGTGGAGGCACCCGAAAGTAATGCCGATGCGCATGGTCCCCACTGGCGGTCAACGCCAGTCGCGTCGCCCCGCTTCCCGGAGGTCCTGATAGGGCTACAACCGAGGCCTCGGCGCGGTCCAGTGCGGTCCGTATCCAGCCGAGCTCCCCGGTCCGTTCGTTCTTTGACAAGAAATGCCAAGCCTCATATGTGTAGCATAAACATATTAGCGTAATACAATTAAGCTAAATTATTGTTGTGCCGCGAGTCTGGCGCCACGAAACTTCTTCGCATCGCACCCCTTCCCCTCGAGGAGATCTCCTGTATGACCCGTGTCGCTCCCCGCTTCGATATCCTTGCCGCTGCCAGGTACAAGGTGTCTCCGAAGGGCTCTGCCGAGAGGAGGGAGGAGAAGAAGAAGAGGGTCGACCTCGAGGCGGTGTTCGGTGACAATGTCTTCGGGCTCCCTCAGATGAAGGCGCGTCTGCCGAAGCCCCAGTATGAGGCGCTGCTATCGACCATGCGGAGCGGTACGGAACTCGATCCTCTGGTCGCCGACGCGGTGGCCGTGGCCATGAAGGAGTGGGCGCTCGACAAGGGGGCGACCCACTACACACACTGGTTCCAGCCGCTGACCGGGCTGACCGCCGAGAAGCATGACTCCTTCCTGAACCCCACGCGCGATGGTCACGCGATCGCGGAGTTCGGCGGCAGGGAACTGGTCCAGGGCGAGCCGGACGCCAGTTCGTTCCCGTCCGGTGGGTTGCGCGCGACGTTTGAAGCCCGCGGTTACACGGCCTGGGATCCAACGTCGCCCGCGTTCCTCATGGAGAGTGCCGGTACGGCGTACCTGTGCATCCCCACGGCGTTCGCGTCCTGGGCCGGTGACGCGCTCGACAAGAAGACTCCGCTGCTCCGCTCCATCCACGCCCTCGACCACCAGGCGCGGCGGGCACTCTCCCTTTTCGGAAAGACGCCCAAGCCGGTGCGTGCCACCCTCGGGCCGGAGCAGGAGTTCTTCCTGGTCGACGAGGAGTTCTTCTACCGCCGTCCCGACCTGATGACCACGGGCCGCACCCTTTTCGGCACCAAGCCGCCGAAGGGCCAGGAGATGGAGGACCACTACTTCGGTTCGATCCCGGAGCGGGTGCTCGAGTACATGCACGAGGTGGAGGTGGAACTATACAAGCTCGGCGTACCGCTCAAGACGCGTCACAACGAGGTGGCTCCCGGGCAGTTCGAGATTGCGCCCGTCTACGAGGACGCCAACCAGGCTGCTGACCATCAGCAACTCACGATGTCGACGCTTCGCGGCGTCGCGCGGAGGTTCGGTCTCGCCTGCCTGATCCATGAGAAGCCCTTCCAGGGCGTGAACGGGAGTGGCAAGCATCTGAACTGGTCGTTGGGCACGGACGACCAGAACCTGCTCGAGCCGGGCGAGACGCCGCACGACAACATGCAGTTCCTCTTCTTCTGCTCCGCGGTGCTGCGTGCCGTGGCGCGGCACCAGGACCTGCTGCGGGCGGCCGTTGCACACGCGGGGAACGATCACCGGCTCGGTGCGAACGAGGCGCCCCCGGCGATCATCTCTGCGTTCGTGGGCGATCAGCTCCAGGACATCTTCGAGCAGATCGCGGATGGCGGGCAGGCCAGGTCGAGCAAGTCCTCTGGGCTCATGGGCCTCGGTGTGGACGTGCTGCCGAACCTTCCCAAGCACGCGGGTGACCGGAACCGGACGTCTCCTTTCGCGTTCACGGGCAACAAGTGGGAGTTCCGCGCACTCGGCTCCTCGCAGAGCATCTCGTTTCCCGCGACCGTGCTGAATACGATCGTGGCCGAGTCGCTCGACGACATGTGCGCGTCGCTCGAGGCTTCCCTGAAGAAGGGCGTCGCCTTCGACGACGCGCTGCGCACGTTGCTGGCCGAAGAGGTCCGTGGGTTCAAGCACGTGGTCTTCAACGGAGACAACTACTCCGCCGAATGGGTCGAGGAGGCCGAGCGGCGTGGGCTGCTCAACCTCAAGAACACGATGGAGGCCTTGCCCGGCATCGTGAGCAAGGAGAACGCCGCCCTCTTCGAGAAGTACGGCGTGCTCACGCACCGCGAGTTGGAAAGCCGCTACGAGATCCTGGTGGACCAGTACTTCAAGACCGTCAACATCGAGGGCGAGACCGCGCAGTACATGGCGCAGACCATGGTGCTACCGGCGGCGGCGCAGTACCTGAGCGACCTGCTGACGACGGCCCAGCGAGCCGAAGGTGTCGGCATGAAGACCGAGGGCGTGCTGGCCACGGCGCGAAAGGTGAACGACCTGATCGACCGACTCGAGGAGAAGCTGAACGTACTGGCGGAACAGAACCAGGAGTTGGGCGGAGACGACGTGGTCTCCAAGGCGCACCACATGCGCGACCACATCGTTCCGGCGATGAACGAGGTGCGGGACGTGGTCGACCGGCTCGAGAGGATCGTCCCGGACGATCTGTGGCCCTTCCCGACCTACCGGGACATGCTCTTCGTCAAGTAGGCGGGTTTGCGAAACGCGGTTCGCGCTTCGCAAACCCGGCCGGCGGATTTCCGAACCTCGCTTGCATCGCCCTCTTCGAGCGCTTCGGGTGGGCGAGTTCGGAATATCCGCCTGCATCGCGAACAGCGCTTCGCGCCGTCGCTGAATGCGGAATCGGAGAAGGTCGGAGGGGCGCCGGCGCTGTGCGCGGCGCCTGCCTGGCAGCGTGGAGGCCCAATCGGAGGTGGACATGTCGGCCGGTCTGGCCCAGTCTTCGGCCCATGGTCCCGGGCGTCGTGCCCGAGGGCGAACCGCCAGGCTCACGTCCATCCCCATTGACCCAACCTCCCCACCACGGCCCTGATGGCCGCTTCCGGAATCCGTGGCCCATGGCCGCGGAGGACGAGGTTATCCGCGGGCAGTTCTGGCGAATGGCCAGGGAATTCGCCCGGGGCGGTCGGTCACCCAACCCGGAGCCCGGTGATGTGCCGCTGGCGACGCCCGACGTGGCGGCTGGGGGCGTAGCCGACGGGGAGGTTCGCATCACCTGGATCGGTCACGCCTCCACCCTGATCCAGCTTCCCGGCCTGAACCTGCTCACGGACCCGGTCTGGTCTCGGCGATGCTCCCCGTTCCCGTTCGTGGGGCCGAAGCGCTTCGTGCCGCCCGCGCTGGACCTCGACGCACTGCCGCCGATCCACGCGGTCCTCCTCTCCCACGACCACTACGACCACCTGGACCGGTCCACCGTTCGGAAGCTCCACGCGCGTTTCGGAGACGAACTGACGTGGATGACCCCCCTGGGCTATCGCGACTGGTTCAGCGGTCTGGGTGTCCACCGGGTGGTGGAGCGGGATTGGTGGGAGTCGGCGGCGCTCCCGGGTGGCAGGTACCGGGCGGTAGCGGTGCCGGCCCGCCACTGGACGCGGCGCCGGCCGTGGGAAACCAATACGCGACTATGGTGCGGATGGGTGGTGGAGGGGTTGGACGCCGGCCCGCGCATCTGGTTTGCGGGCGACTCCGGGTATTGCCCCGCGTTTACCGAGATCGGAGAGCGCCTGGGGCCCTTCGACGTGTCCGTCGTTCCCATCGGCGCCTATGAGCCCCGCTGGTTCATGGGGCCCGCCCATATGAACCCCGAGGAGGCGGTGCAGGCGTACCGCGACGCGGGGGGGCGAGGCGCCTTCGTGCCCATCCATTGGGGGACGTTCCGCCTCACCTTCGAGCCGCCGATGGAGCCGCCGGTGCGGGCTCGGGCGGCGTGGGCGGACGCGGGATTGGCCGAGGAGGACCTCCATGTGCTTCGCCACGGTGGGACGATGCGTTTGGTGTGAAGCCTCGCTTGTCGCCGCGACGCTGACACGACGGGTTCGGCTGCGGGCACCATCACTTCGCCTGCGGCGAGGCCCTCGAGTCTCGCCTTAACACTCCGTCCCCCAAGGGAGTCTACCTATCTGCCGTCGCCGGTGACGGCCACCCTTTTCCCCGGAGTGGAACTCATGCGTCGTGCCCCTGTCTTCGCGGCCCTGGCGGCCGTGGTTGCGTTCGTAACCCCCGCCATGGCCCAGTCCGCGCCCAGCCTCACCGGGACCTGGGAGATCGCCTCTCAGGGTCCTCGTGGCGAGCGTAAGCAGACCTTCATCTTCACGCAGGACGGCGGTTCGCTGACGGGTTCCACCCAGATGCGCGACAACACCGTCGAGATCAAGGACGGCAAGGTGGACGGCGGCACCTTCACGTTCACGGTCGCGTTCGGTATGGGTGACCGTACGTTCAGCCAGACCTACAAAGGCACCGTGACCGGTGACGCCATGGAGGGTACCGTCTCGAACCCACGCGGCGAGACTCCCTTCAAGGGCACTCGCAAGAGGACGTAGCGACGGCGGGGCGGCCGGCCTCCGGGTCGGCCGCCGGGTTCGCCGATCCATGCGTCCCGCGGGGCCATTCCTCGCCCCCGAAGCACCCTCCGTCCCCCGACCGACATGCACGTTGTCTGCCGCGAGCGCGAGAGCTGAAGACGATGACTGAAGCGGAAGCGATTGCTCACCGCCTGCAGATGAGATCGATCGGATCGAGGGGTTGATCGCAGTGCAGTCAGTCGGGGCGAAGCTGATTGCGCTTGTCGAAGATCGGCACTTCTTCGCACCCGTGCGAGCGCACCTGCTGGGTCTTGCCGTTCCTGAAGAGATGTTGGACATGTGCTCCGCGAAGGAGCACCTCATCCCCTACCCAACCAATGACGAGCGCATGATGGCGTGGGTAGCGCGGTCCAGCTCAGCAGCTGAACAAAGGCGCAGAGCCGGAGACGCTGAGGGCGGTCAAGGAGGCGATAGTAGTGCCTCGGACGCAAGTCACCGCAGATAACACGCTGGGTTGCCGCTCGCGCTGGCCTGGGGCCGTCGCGGCCCTCCCTGGCTGCCGGCTACCTGATCCTCCAGGAAACAAGACTGAGATTCTCTCGGGACCTGACTTCGCGCAGCGCTTCTCAAACAGACGAGCTGGTCTCAAAGACACCGTGCGTGAGGCACGCTTGCCCGGGGAGGACCCCTGGTTCGAAGCGTTCTGAGCGGTTCGCCAGGTCGCGCCTGTCGCTCCCGAACTCTACGTTGTGACGCAGGCTCGCGGCCGGATCACGGGCCGCACTCCTGACCGCTCTTTCGCAACACTAACCGCCACCCGGAATGTTCGATCACCTCGACGCCCGCGCCATCTCGATCGGCGACCACCCGGCCAAGTTCTACCTCGGTGTAGGCCCCCTCGCGCTCGAAGTGCTGACGGTGACGCTCGCCGAGCGCCCGGGCTTCGACGGTGTTCGTTGTTGGTCACTTCTTGCGAGAGGCGGTTGAGGCCATGACGGAGCCCTTCGAGAACGTCCTGGAGTTCCGGCGAAGAGCGGCGCCGCGACCTGGAGGATTGGTTCGATCTGTGATACGGCATCCGCCGCACCAATGACCTGGGAACAAGAACCTACGGAGGAGAGCGACCGGTGATGACGCCGAGACCGCGAAAGCGCAGTGCCTTGAAATCAACGGTCGAGAAGACGAGTGCCGAGGTGCTGGCGCGGCTCGTTCTCGACCTCTGTGGTCTTCGCGACGAAAACAAGGCGTTCGTAGAGGCGCGTCTGGATGCGACTTCTGATCCCCTGAAGCCCTTCAAGGAACGAATCAGTAAGGCTCTCTATCCAGATCTAGTGTCCCGGGAGCCCATCCGTATCGGCGCCGCCCGCCGGGCCGTGACGGATTATACGAAAGCGACTGGGAATCCAGCCGAAGTGCTGGAGCTGATGATGTACTACGTCGAGCGCGGCACTGCGTGCACTGCGGACTATGGCGATATTGATGAAGGATTCTATTCCAGCCTGGCGTCGATGTATGATCGCCTCCTGAAGAAGTTGGATGTGTCCGACCGTGAGACGAAGGAGTCGTTTCGATCGCGGGCCGCGGCTGTGGTGGATCGAGCCCAGGGGATCGGATGGGGTCACTACGACTACCTGGCGGGCAGATTTGCCGAATCGTATGGCTAGGTCGGCAACGACCGTTGCCCGCCCCCTGGATGTGACGCGGCGCGCGATGCACCCTCTACCCGATGAGCGGCTTTGGAAGATGAGCGGTATGGACAGACAGGCGCACTGGGAGGCGATCTACGCGAGGCGAGCGCCGGACGAGGTCAGTTGGTTCCAGCCCCATGCCACGGTGTCGATGGACATCATCCGGTCGGCACTACCGGACCGGGACGCGCACATCCTCGAGGTGGGCGGTGGAGCGTCGCTGCTCGTCGACGACCTCCTTGACGCAGGGTACCGCCGGGTCACCGTGCTCGACCTGGCCCCATCCGCGCTCGGCGTGGTGCGCAGCCGGCTGGGTCCGAGGGCCCGGGCTGTGTCGTTCGTCCAGGGTGACATCACGACGGTGGCGCTTCAGCCCGCCGGTTTCGCGCTCTGGCACGACCGGGCCGTGTTCCACTTCCTGACGGACGAGGGGGACCGCCGTCGGTACCTGGACCAGGTGCGGCGGGCCGTTGTTCCCGGTGGCCTGGTTTTGGTCGCGACGTTCGCCGAAGATGGCCCCACGCAATGCAGTGGACTCAAGGTGGTGCGGTACAGCCCCGGACAACTGCACGCGGTCCTTGGCCACGAGTTCGACCTGGTCGATTCACGTCGCGAGGAGCACCGGACTCCGGGTGGGGCGGTGCAGCACTTCACGTATTGCCTCTTGCGTCTACCTTGAGCCTTCGCCTCGCGGTCTTCGACATGGTCGGCACGACGGTGCGCGCCGGTGATGAGGTGCCGACGTCGTTTCGCGATGCGTTCGAAGAGGTCGGCATCGCGTTGGACGACGCGGAGATCTCCGGGATTCGTGGGCGCTCGAAACGGGAAGCGATCATCCATCTTCTCGATGTCCATCCCGGGACAGTGGCGAGCGTCGAGGGCGTGTACGCGCGCTTCCAGGATTCGTTGCGCACGGCCTACAGGGTACGGGCCACGGCCGTCGCCGGCGCGGAAGAGACGTTCCGATCCCTGCAGGAGAGCGGCGTCGCGGTGGTCCTCATCACGGGCCTCGATCGCGAGACCACGGACCTCCTGGTGCGCTGCCTCCGCTGGGAATCCCTGAACCTCCACGGGGTGATCACCGGCGACGATGTGCGCCGGGGCCGGCCGGCCCCGGATCTGATCGAGGCGGCGATGTCCAGGGTGGGTGTCGAAGACCCGCGGCGCGTGCTTGTCGTGGGCGATACGACATCGGATCTCGATGCAGCCGCGGCCGCCGGCGTGGGTTGGAGCGTGGGCGTGTTGAGCGGGGCGCATGGGCGTGAGGCGCTCGATCTTCATCCCCACTCGGCGCTGCTCCCCTCGGTCGCGGACTTGCCGGCGTGGCTCGCTACGCATCCCCCGTCCGCTCACGGATGACCGCCAGAACATCCTCGGTGGCGTCCTCGCGATTCGGACCGGGCTTCGCGCCGGCGTCGAGCAGGAGCCGGGCTACCTGGGGGTAGTCGCCCTCGGGGTTGGCGCGGTGGCGTGCGCCGTGGCAGCACCATCCGAGAGGCGTGCTTCCGTGGACCGTGTCCTGTTGTTCGATGATCCCGCGGACACGGTCGTGGCGCAGGGCAACTTCGATGCAGGCGACCGAACCCTGCCACGCCGCGCAGTGCAGCACGGTACCTCCGTCCGGACCTCTCGCCGCTGGGTCGAAGCCGAGGGCCAGCATGAGTTCGACGGCCGCGGCGTGACCGGCCCATCCCGCGTCCGGCAGGGCTCGTAGCTCGTCCTCGTCGAGTTGGTCGACAAGGCCCGGCCACGCGCGCAGGAGGTCCATGGCTTCCTGACTCCGACCCTGAGCGCAGGCGGCGACGAGAAGCTGAGCGGGGCCGGCGAAGTCCCGCAGGACTTCGAGCGCTTCAGTTTGATCGAAGTGGGCGGCGACCTGCAGGGGCGACAGATGCTGGCCGAGCGTCCACGTGTAGATATGGAAGCTGCCCGGCGGCTGCTCTCCGTACATCCCGCGGCCGGTACGCAGCGCGACGCCCGACGGGTCCTCCTGCAGCAGGGCGCGCAACCGCTCGCCCAGGCCGAGCGCGGCCGCGAGGAAGGTGTCGACCGAGGCGCCCTGCTCCACCAGGTACTCCGCCAGTGAGAACCGTCCCGCCCCTCGCTTCCCTTCGAGCATCCACGCGGCGGGAGGGCTGTGGTGGTCGATGTCACACGCGTCCAGGTCGGCGCCGTACCGGAGGAGGAGGTCGACGACCTCACGCGAACGGGCGAAGTGCAACGGGGTCTGTCCGTCGCCACCCCGCTCGTGGACGCGCGTCGGGTCGAGTTCGAGTATGCTGCGGAGCAGGTCCGGTCGATCCAGATTCGCGGCCGCGCATGCATCAGGCGTGGCGCCTCCCTCGAGGAGACGGTCGGCAACGTCT